>CAIZHL010000076.1 GCA_903932755.1 uncultured beta proteobacterium | reverse complement strand
CGCTGGCCACTGGCGTCCTGACCATATCGGCATTGGCCCAGGCCGCGCCACCCTCGGCGGCGATGCTGTCATATGCGTGTGCCGGCTGCCACGGCACTAATGGCGGTAGTGCCGGCCCGACCATGCCAAGCCTCGCCAGCCAGTCGAAAGAGGCCATCGAAGCGGCCATGAAGAAATTCAAGAGTGGTGAGCGGCCCTCGACCATCATGGGACGCTTGGCCAAGGGTTACAGCGATGCCGAGATCACCGCGATGGCCGAGTTCTTCTCCAAGCAAAAGCTCCACGTTACGTCGCAAACCCTCGACGCAGCCAAGGTCAAGAAGGGTGCCAGCCTGCAGGAATCCAACTGCGGCCGTTGCCACATCGAGGACGGCAAGGAAGGCAAGGACGACACCCCGGTGATGGCCAGCCAGTGGCTGCCCTACATGCAGATGCAGATGGCCGACTATCTGTCGGGCAAGCGCAAGATGCCGGAAAAAATGAAAGAGAAGGTCGACCCGATGTCCAAGGAAGACATCGACGCTCTGCTCCACTTCTACGCCAGCGTGAAATAAGGGAGAACATGACATGACACTGGATCGCAGAAGTTTTCTGAAACTGGTCGGCGCTGGCGCCGGCGCCGCAGGACTGCCGATGATCGGCCGTGCCGCCGAATTGATGCCCAAGGGCGCAAAGCGCGTGGTGGTGATCGGCGGCGGCTACGGCGGCACCATCGCCGCCAAGTACATCCGCATGATGGACAAGAGCATCGAAGTGGTGATGATCGAGCGCAACGATCATTTCGTTTCCTGCCCCTTCTCCAACCTCTACATCGGCGGCATCCTCAAGGATCTCAACCCGCTGACCATCAAGTACGACAAGCTCGCGTCGAATCACGGCGTCAAGGTCGTCCAGGCCGAAGTAACGGCCATCGACCCCGCTGCAAAGATGGTCACGACCTCCAAGGGCACCCTCAGCTACGATCGCCTGGTGGTCTCGCCCGGCATCGATTTCCGCCTTGAAGAAATGAAAGGCTACGATGCCGCGGCGATGGAAAAAATGCCTCACGCCTGGAAAGCCGGTCCGCAAACCGTACTGTTGCGCAAGCAACTGGAGGCGATGAAGGACGGCGGCACCATGGTGATGACCGTACCGCTCGCCCCCTATCGCTGCCCGCCCGGGCCTTACGAGCGTGCCAGCATGGTCGCCCACTACCTGAAGGCCAACAAGCCGAAGTCGAAGCTGGTGGTGCTTGACGCCAACCCGGACATCACCTCCAAGGGCGGCCTGTTCAAGAAGGGCTGGAAGGACAACTACGAGGGCATCATCGATTATCGCGGCGCCAAGAAGGTCACCGAAGTCGACCCCAAGGCGATGGCAGTGATGGTCGAGGGTCTCGAGGAAGTCAAAGGCGATGTCATCAACGTGATTCCGCCGCAGCGCGCCGGCCAGATCGCCGTTGCCGCAGGACTTGTCGGCGACGACAAGAACTGGTGCCCGGTCAATCAGACCACCTTCGAATCAACCAAGCAGGCCAACATCCATGTCATCGGCGATGCCTGCATCGCCGGCCCCATGCCGAAGTCGGGCTACTCGGCCAATTCCGAGGCCAAGGTCTGCGCGATGAACATCGTCGCTCTGATGAATGGCAAGGAAACGACCGAGCTGTCCGGCATCAACACCTGCTACAGCTACATCACCGACAAAGATGCCGTCAGCGTCGCCGCGGTGTATGCGGTCAAGGAAGGCAAGATCATTGCCGTGCCGAACTCGGGTGGCGTCTCGCCGGCCGACTACTCGTCAGCCAAGCTGGAGGCGATCTATGCCGAAAGCTGGTTGAAGAACATCCTTACCGAGATGTCGACCTGACCGATTGCATCATGGCCATGACAAACCCCGCCAATCGGCGGGGTTTGTTTTTGGGAACGCAAAACTAACGGGCGGACCTACTTGTGGCCGGTGCTGCCAAAGCCGCCGGCGCCACGCTCACTCACGGGGAACTCATCCACCACGTTGAAATTCACCTGCACCACCGGGACCACCACCAGCTGCGCCAGGCGATCGAGTGGATTCAGCGTAAAGCTGTCATGGCCCCGATTCCAGGTAGAAACAAAAATCTCTCCCTGATAGTCGGAATCGATCAGGCCGACCAGGTTGCCGAGCACGATGCCGTGCTTGTGACCAAGACCCGAGCGCGGCAGAATCATCGCCGCCAACCCCGGGTCGGAGAGATGGATGGCGATGCCTGTTGGGATGAGGACTGTTTCACCCGGTTGAATTTTTATCGCCGTTTCGATGCAGGCCCGCAAGTCGATGCCGGCAGAGCCAGGCGTGGCGTATTGCGGAGCGTAGCCGTCCTGCTTCAGCCTGCTGTCGAGGATCTTGAGGTCAATGCTGGCCACGCGACTTCTCCATCAGGCCCGCGATATGCGCGACGATGCCGCGCGCCACTTCGGACTTGTGCCCAGGCGGCAACACATGCGCACCGGCTGCATCAAACAGGGTGACCGCATTGCTGTCGCCGCCCAAGCCGTCCTGCACCAGATTGCCGACCACCAGCGCGAGCCTCTTCGCCACGCGCTTGCCTTCCGCATAGGTCGCCAGATTCTGGCTCTCTGCGGCAAAACCGACACAGAACGGGGCATTGGGCAGCGCAGCGACTTCGGCGAGGATATCCGGATTGGCCTCCAGCTCCAGCGCAAGGCTGCCGGCGCCCTTCTTGATCTTGTGCGCGGACTCCTGCCGCGGCCGGTAGTCGGCTACTGCCGCGACGCCGATGAACACATTTTGTCCGGGCAATGCCTGTATCACGGCTTCGCGCATTTGCGCGGCACTTTGCACGTCCACCCGCCGCACGCCGCGAGGCGTCGCGAGCGTCACCGGCCCGGCGACCAGCGTCACCTCCGCGCCGGCTTCTACGCAGGCGCGCGCCAAAGCAAAGCCCATCTTGCCCGAACTCGAATTGGTGAGACCGCGTACCGGATCGAGTGCCTCGAAAGTCGGGCCGGCGGTCAGCAGCACACGTTTGCCGGCCAGGGATTTGACATTGAGCGAGGCATTCAGATCTTCGAACAGCTCCACGGCTTCGAGCATGCGTCCATCGCCCACTTCGCCGCAGGCCTGTTCGCCATGGGCAGGACCGAGAACGAGCACTCCGTCAGTCCGCAATTGCACGACGTTGCGCTGCGTAGCCCGGTTTTCCCACATCTGTCGATTCATGGCGGGTGCCACCAACAAGGGACAATCCCTCGCCAGGCAAAGCGTGGAGAGCAGGTCATCGGCAAAGCCATGCGCCAGCTTGGCCAGAAAATCCGCTGTCGCCGGGGCGACCAGCAAGGCCGCCGCGCCGCGAGTCAGGTCGATGTGCGCCATGCCGTTGTCCATGCGCTCATCCCACAGCGCCTGCCATACCCGGCGGCCGGTCAGCGCCTGGAAGGTCGCAGCGCCGACAAACTGCGCTCCGGCCGCGGTCAGGACGACATCGACTTCGGCACCGGCCTTGACCAGCAGGCGCACCAGCTCCGCCGCCTTGTAGGCTGCCACGCCGCCGGTTACGCCCAGCACGATACGCCTGCCCCGAAATTCGTTCATGACATTAAAATCCAGTCGATCAGTAATTTAGCGGGGATTCTAAACCATGGCCATACGCGATTGGCCCGCGGCAGAACGCCCGCGCGAAAGGCTTGCCCAGCAAGGCGCAGCGGCACTGTCGGACGCCGAGTTGCTGGCGATTTTTCTGCGCGTCGGTGTTCGTGGCAAAAGCGCGGTGGATCTGGCCCGCGATCTGCTGGCAAGCTTCGATGGTGACCTG
>CAIZHL010000075.1 GCA_903932755.1 uncultured beta proteobacterium | reverse complement strand
CGCCATGGAAACCGGCTACCAGCGCGGCAAGATCCAGGAAGAGTCGATGCACTACGAGCACAAGAAGCACGACGGCTCCTTCCCCATCATCGGCGTCAATACCTTCCTCAATCCGCATGGCTCGGGCGTCGCCAGCGAGATTGAACTGGCGCGCTCGACCGAGGGCGAAAAGCAGTCGCAGCTCACCCGCCTTGCCGATTTCCAGAAGCGCAACGCGGGGCAGGCGGAAGCCTGCCTGGCCAAACTGCGCCAGGCCGTGATCGACAACGACAATGTTTTTGCGGTGATGATGGAGGCCGTGCGCCATTGTTCGCTGGGGCAGATCTCCAACGCGCTGTACCTGGTGGGCGGGCAGTACCGGCGGAGCATGTAATCCGGGGCGGACGAGAAGTCGGCGCTGGCGACACGGCGATGACCGGGGACTCGAGCCTTGAGCTCGCATTGGCGGGGCAGCGCTGCGACCAGTGCGGCGCCCGGCTCACGGAGATCGTCACAGAATGCCCGTTCTGCGGCGCGCGCCTGCTGAACCTCGTCAGCCTCGAGGACGAAACCCGGGCATTTCTTGAATCGACCGAGATTCGTATGACCGAGTCGATCACCGGCCACGCGGACGGCCTGATGGTGCCTGCCCTGTTCAGCTTCCTGATCTCCGGGCCAGCCTGCTATCTGGTTCTGGATAGCTATACCGACGTCGGCTTGCTCGCACGCATCGGCCTGGCCGTGCTGGCATGGTTCATCGCGTTCGTGTTTTTCGGCTGGCAGATCAACCTGCGTGGCGAGCGCGCCGAAAAACACGCCTGGCGAACGGTGGTCCAGCCGGCGGTTCGCGGCTACCTGGCGCGCAAGGGTTTCAGCGACAGCGAGTTCATGGTGTTGGTGGGCCGGCTGCTCGCCGAGGAGTCGCAACTGCGAAAGATGTTGCTGCGGCGCCTGGCGGCCTGATCGAGAACGCACGCCATGTGGCCGGCGACACGGCTAGTCATGCATGGAAAGTACTGACCAAATTGAAATGCGTCATTCCGGCGAACGCCGGAGTCCAGTCGGCGGCCGTTACGGGATCCTTGATCAAGCCGGGGATGTCCGGTAGCTCTGCGTCCGTCGCTTTCAGCTCGACTCTGTATTAGTCTCCAGATATGAACGTATTCGATCTTCTCGGGTTACTGCTGCTGGCTGGTACGGGCTGGTTGTGGTTCGACAGCCTTAGCGCGCGCGAAGCGGCGGTAGCCGCTGCGCGGTCCGCCTGTGCCGCGGAGGATCTGCTGCTTCTCGACGACACCGTTGCCATTGCACGACTGCGCTTGGTCCGCGACGGTGACGGAGTCATGCGCATCCAGCGCGCCTATGGCTTCGAATACAGCGATACCGGCAACGACCGCTACTCCGGCAGCGTCGTCATGCTCGGCAGTCGCGTCGTGGTGATCAACATCAGGCTGCGGCAAAGCCCTACATTGAGAGTGGTTCATTGAATTCGCATGCTCTGTCGTACCTCGCTTGGCGGATTTGGATTATTCTTTCCGTGCTGTTCAACCAACGGAGGAGTCGCCATGAATATCAAGAAACTATTCGCAGGACTGTTTGCCGCAGCAGCATTGCTTGTTTCTGCCGGAGCCATCGCGCAATCGCCGCCGCCCTACGGCCTGTCGATCAACAACGAGCAGGCGAAGAAAGCCATGGCCGCAGCCGAGGCCGAAGCGAAAAAGAACAACTGGAATGTCGTCATCGCCATCGTCGATGCCGGCGGCAATCTCATGCTGCTGCAGCGGTTCGACAACGCCCAGTTCGGTTCGGTCAAGGTTGCCACGGAAAAGGCGCACGGCGCGGCTGCCTTCCGCCGCCCGACGGTGGCCTTCCAGGACCTGATCGCGCAGGGCGGCGTACATTTGCGCTTGCTCAACATCACCGGCGATGCCAGCGTGTTTGAAGGCGGCGTGCCCATCATTGTCGATGGCAAGCTCATCGGCGCCATCGGGGTTTCGGGCGTGACCTCGCAGCAGGACGCGCAGATCGCCAAGGCCGGCGCAGACTCCCTCAAGTAACAGCAGCAAGCGCGGCAAGGGCGGACTCCCCGCGCTTGCCGCCGTCCGGCCTTCGCGTCCGGACCGCCCGCTCCCCTGTCATGCGTGTCGAAGTGTCGCGTCGCCGCAGTTGTCGGCGGCAGGCTAAAATCAGATACCCACTTTCCAGGAGCAGGCAATGACAATCAAAACCGTCGGCATCATCGGTGCCGGAACCATGGGCAACGGAATCGCGCAGGCTTGCGCGGTGGTCGGCATCGACGCGGTCATGCTCGACATCAACGACGCCGCAGTGCAAAAGGGCATCGCCGCGGTTTCCGGCAGCCTCGACCGCCTGGTCAAGAAGGAGAAGATGACGGCCGAGCAAAAGGCGGCGGCGATGGCGCGCATCAGGCCGACGACGCAGATGGCCGACATGAAGGGTGT
>CAIZHL010000074.1 GCA_903932755.1 uncultured beta proteobacterium | reverse complement strand
CTGGTGCGTCGCGCACTGGGCCTGCGGCCGCAGTTGGAGATGCATGCGGCCGCCGAGTCAGCGGCCAACCATGAGATTCAGGATCCCGGTGAGCCGGCACCCTGGCTCGGCGGCCGTTTCAAGGATCCCCAAGAACAGCTCTGGACCCAGTTGCGCATCCCCGCTCTGCTGTCCGACCCCCGTTACCTCGATATCGCTCTTTGAGCGTTCCGCAAAGGATTGACCATGGCCTTCAAGCTTCCCTTCAAGTTGCCCACCCTCGACCGCCGCAGCAACTCAACCCGGCAACCGGCGGCAGGCGGGATGCCCACGGTGGATCGTCGGACCAGCCGGGGCAGCAAACTTCCCTTGATCGGCCACCTTGAGATCCAGACCCAGTTTCGAATCCTGGGTACGGTTTTTCTCATCAGCCTGCTGGTCTCGGTAGCCTCGGTGTTCATGCAAGTACAGGCCACGGCTCGCGGCACTACCTACCTTTCAGTCGCCAGCCACATTCCTCCGCTGACCCAGCAGATACCCAAGGCCGCCCTGAATGCCATGCAGGGACAAAAGGATGGCTTCAGCGAACTGCGCGACGCCCGCGACAGCTTTGCCAAACTGCTGGAAAATCTGGCCGAAGGCGGCGAAGTAAAGGGCGTCAAGGTGGCGGCCACCAGCCTTGAAGCGCGGCCCGCACTCGACGCCTTGCGCGAAGGCTGGTCGAAGCAGAGCGATGCCATCGCGCTTCTTCTGGCGCAGGAGAACCGCCTGGTCGCAATCAATCGCCTCGCCACCGATGCGGCGAAGCAAGGCAAGGCCATCACCGAAGCGGCGGAAGATGCCGGCGGCAAGATGCCTTACCTGATGGAGCGAATCCCGCGCGCAGCGGCACAACTGGCCTGGGGCCCAGGCTTCGACGAATCCGTGGCCGCCCAACTGGCCAAGGACATCGCCACCGCGACAGAACTGGCGCCGGCCGACAGCCCGCTGGGCCAAAGCCTGAAATCGATGCAACCTGCGCTTGCGAGCCTGACGGGCGACCTCAAGCCGCTGGTAAAGGCCCGCACCACCCTGGCGACTCTGGTCGGTGGCTTCCGCAGCATGACCTCCAGCGCCGAAGACCTTGTGCATGCCTACGAGAACGAGATTGCCGACCAGGACGCCTCGTCCATCTCGGCCGCCGTGTTCGGTTCCCTGGCCCTGCTGATGCTGGTGCTGATGGTCAAGGCCTTCAACGACGAAGGTCTGCGCCGCAGCAACGAAGCCGATCACCAGCGCCGTGTCGCAGAAGCGGACAAGGACGCAACCCAGGGCGCCATTTTGCGGCTGATGAACGAGATGGGCGACCTCGCCGACGGCGACCTGACGGTGCGCGCCACGGTTTCCGAGGACATCACCGGTGCGATTGCCGACTCGGTGAATTACACCGTGGAGGAACTCGCCGTGCTGGTGCGCCGCATCAACGATGCCGCCCTGCGCGTAACCAGCGCCTCGAACGCCGCGCAAACCACGTCCAACGAACTGCTTGCGGCAACCGAGGTGCAGTCGACCGAAATCCGTAGCGCCAACGCGGCCGTTCTTGAAATGGCCAGTTCGATGAAGAAGGTATCGACGTCCGCACTGGAATCGGCCCGCGTCGCGAGCGCATCTCTCGAGGCCGCACAGAAAGGCTCGGCGGCCGTGTCGAACTCGATTTCGGGCATGAACGAAATCCGCACCCAGATCCAGGAAACTTCGAAGCGGATCAAACGTCTCGGCGAATCCTCGCAGGAGATCGGCGAAATCGTCGAACTGATTTCCGACATTACGGAACAGACCAACGTGCTGGCCCTGAACGCCGCCATCCAGGCGGCGTCGGCAGGCGAAGCGGGCCGCGGCTTCTCGGTGGTTGCCGAGGAAGTGCAGCGACTGGCCGAGCGATCCGGCGAAGCGACGAAGCAGATTGCAGCCATCGTCAAGACGATTCAAACCGACACGCACGATGCCGTGGCCGCCATGGAACACTCGACGCAAGGCGTGGTTGAAGGCGCCAAGCTGTCGGATGCCGCCGGTCAGGCACTGAACGAAATCTCCAGCGTTTCGCAGGATCTTGCCCGCCTGATTCAGGCGATTTCGGCCGACACCCAGACGCAGGCGGACATCGCTACCAAGGTGGCGGATTCGATGCAGGACATTCTGCGCATCACAGGCCAGACCACCACCAGCACCCAACAGACCGCCGTGTCAATTGGCGAACTGACCGAACTCGCCGTCGAACTCAAGGGTTCGGTCTCGGGTTTCAAGGTGTGATCAAAACGCCCATCAACCACGGCACGACGAATCGCCTTACATGAGCATGGATCTCGACATCGGCCCGCTGTCCTGGGTCAAGGGGGAAATCGACCTTGCACTTGAGCGTGCCGGACAGAGCCTTGCGGCCCACGCCGCCGACCCGTCCGGCGACGATCTGAAGAAGGCATGCGCCAGCATGCATCAGGCCCATGGTGCGCTGGCCATTGTCGGGCTTGACGGCATTACCGAATTCGCCAGTGCGATAGAGCAATTGCTGGCCGCACTGGTCGATGGCACCGCGCCCGATTCCGCCGCCGCCATCGATGCTGCCCAGGGCGGGTTTGGCGCGCTGCGCGGCTATCTCGACGACCTGATGGCCGGCCATCCCGACCAGCCACTGAAGCTTTTTGCGCCTTACCGGGCGATGGCGGTCACGCGCGGCCAGTTGGCGCCCGGCCCGATCGCCCTGTTTTTCCCCGATCTCACCCAGCGTCCGCCGAAACGTGAAAAGGACATCCCGCCGCTTGCGCCCGATGCCCTCGCGGCCCGGCTCAAGGCAGCCCGCCTGGGTTTTGAGCGCGGCCTGCTGAAATGGCTCAAGGGCGATCCGAAGGGCATTGCCGAAATGAAGGTTTCGGTGGCCATGATCGAAATGACGCGCAGCACGCCGGCCGCGCGCGCCTACTGGTGGGTCGCCCTCGGCGTGCTCGACGCCATGGCGGCCGACGGCCTGCCCGACGCCGCACAGGCAAAGATGTTCGCCATGCGCCTTGGCGCGCAGATCAAGAAGTTCATCGAAGGCACCGCCGAAGCGAACGAGCAACTGTTGCGCGAAGCACTCTACCTGGCCGCCTGTGCCACCTCGGGCGGCGCGGCCCTCACCGTGGTGCGTGCCGCCTACAGGCTGGACGGCATGGTGCCCACCGCGACGCCCTCGGAGACCGAACGGCTGTTGCCCATCATTCGCCGCTTGCGCGAATTGCTGGCGGCCGCCAAGGACGACTGGAACCGGCTTTGTGCCGGCACCGCCGCAGCCTTGCCGCCATTCCACGAACGCGCCGCGAAGATCGCCGAAGAAGGCGCCGCCACCGGACAAGCCGACTACGCGCGACTCACCGCGGCCATCCTGGAACACACCGACCAGCTGCGCCGTGATCCGGCACGGCACAACGAGGTCATGGCGCTGGAGATCGCCACCGCACTCGTGCTCGCGGAATCCGCACTCGAGAATTTCCAGTCGCTGGATGCAGAATTCGCCCATTCGACCGACGCCGTCGTCAGCCGCCTCGCCGCCCTGGGACGCGGCGAAGAGCTCGGCATGCTCGACCTGCCGCATCTCGACGCGATGTCACGCCGGGCCCAGGAGCGCCTGCTGCTCGAATCGGTGGCGCGCGAAATCCGCTCCAATCTCGGCGCCATCGAAACCACGCTTGACGCCTACTTCCGCGACACTTCGCGCCAGGGCACCCTGGCGGCAGTCGCACAACCGATCCGCCAGATCCAGGGCGCGCTGATGGTCCTCGGCCAGGACCGCGCCAATGCCGTGCTCGGGGAATGCGCGCAGGATATCGAGCGTTTCGCCGCACCGGGCTTTGTGGCGCAAGCCGACGATTTCGAGAATGTGGCGAAAAAGCTTTCGGCACTGGGCTTCTTTGTCACCCAGTTGCAAGGCGGCGCCGCCGATATCGACGCAATCCTTGCGCCGCCCCAGGTCGCCAAACCGATCGACGAAGAAGTCGAGCCCGTTATGCCGCTGGCGGCGACGCCGGCTGCCGCACCCGCGCTACCGGAAACCCAGCACCATGTTGCGGAGGCCGTTGCCGCTGCACCGGAACCGGGGCAGGAACACGATAAACTTGCTGCGGATCAAGTCGCCGCTGAAGAAGCCTTGCCCGACTTCGTCGTGGAAGGCTTCGAAGCTCCGCCCGAACTTGCTGCCGCAACGCCGGTTGCGCCGGTCGAGACTCCGGCACCTTCGGCCGAAACATCCCGCCTGGTGGATGTCAGCGAGGAAGACCTCGACGCCGAGCTGCTGGGCATCTTCCTCGAAGAAGCCAACGAAGTCCTGGCGACCATCAACCAGCATCTGCCGATGTTGCACGCCTCGCCGGGCGACCATGAATCGCTCGTCACGGTGCGCCGCAGCTTCCACCCGCTAAAAGGCAGCGGCCGCATGGTCGGCCTCGGCGACCTGGGCGAAGCCGGCTGGGCGGTGGAGCAGGTGCTCAACGCCTGGCTGCACGAGACGCACCCCGCGACGCCCGCTTTGCTCGAAATGCTCGATCTCGCGGCCGGAATTTTCAAAGAGTGGATCGCCCAGCTCGAAGGTGGCGGCAGCCGCCACTTCGACGCCGGCGAGTTGATCCGGCAATGCAACAGCCTGGGCGGTGCCGAGGACGTCGACGCCGCCGCCGTGTCGCCAGCGCCGACTTTCGAAGCAACGGCCCAGGTGGAGATTGCCGCCGAGGAAGCTGCGCTGGAAGAAATTGCCCCCGCGGAAGTTCCGCCCGACGAAGTCGTGGCCGAAGCAGTTGCTACCGAAGAAGCCGCGGCGCCGATGCAGCCATCGGCGGAAGTCGTCAGCTTCCCCTCGCCGCCGCCGGTTCGGGTCGGCAACATCGAGGTGGCGCCCACCCTCTACAAGCTCTACCTCGATGAAACCCGCGAGTACATCGCCACGCTGCAAGCCCGGCTCGGCGTTGAAGAGGTACCGGGCAACGACGTCATCCGCGCCGCGCACACCACCGCCAGCATTTCCGCCGCGACCGGTTTCATGCCGATTTCAATCCTCGCCCGGGCACTCGAGAATGCGCTGACGCGCTTTTCCATGGAGGCGATCGTTCCGAGCGAAGCGCAACGCTTCGTTTTTGCACGTTGCGCCGGCGCCCTGGAAGGCATGCTCGGAGCCGTTGCGGAGCGCCGCATGCCGGGCGAGGAGATGTCCCTCACCGACGAACTCAATGCCATGATGTCGGCGGTAGTGCCGACCGCTGAGCCAAGCTTCGAGCCAAGCTTCGAACCGACCTTCGAACCCGCCGTCGAAGCTGCCGTTGAGCCTAGCTTCGAGCCGATCGCTGAAGCGCCCGTCGAACCGGCGTTCGCGCCGACCCTCGAGCCGGTCGCTGAATTGCCTTTCGAACCGACCTTCGCGCCGACCGTCGAACCGATCGCTGAATTGCCCTTCGAACCGATCGTCGAGCCGAGCTTCGAGCCGATTGTCGAGCCGGCGCCGGCAATGTTCACGGAACCCGCCGTCGAGCCGCTGGCCGAGCCCGTCATCGAACCGGAGCAGGTGCCGGAGGTCGAACCGGCGCTGCCGGAAGTCACCATCACGGCCGCGGAGCGCCGCGCCGCCCGCATCGAAAACGAGATCGATCCGCAGATCCTGCCGCTCTTCCTCGAAGAAAGCGTCGACCTCATGCGCGACATCGGGACCTCGCTGCGCGAATGGCGGGACGCGCCGACCAACGCCGAAGTTGCCCGTACGCTCCAGCGCGCGCTGCACACGCTCAAGGGCAGCGCCCGGATGGCTGGTGCCATGGGCTGCGGCGAACTGCTGCACTCGATGGAAGACCGGATCGACCAGGCAGTTCGCATGAAATCGGTGCAGGCGGCCACCATCGACGGCCTGGAAAGCTCATACGATCGCGCGGCGATGCTGATCGAGCGTCTGCGCAATCCGGATGCCGCAGCCCCTGAAGCGGAACCCATCGCTCACGTTGCGACGGGCCCCGACGTATCGGTCGAAACACAGGCCGCCGAGGAAGCGCCGGCCGAACATTCACCCCTTCCGGCACGCGTTGCGCCGCAGTCACCGGCACTTGCGCCGACACCTGCGCCGGCCACGCACGATGCCATGCGACCCGCTCCCTTCGCGCCGGCGGCGCAGGTGCAGCTGCGCGTGCGCGCCGACCTGGTCGACCAGCTGGTCAATGAAGCCGGTGAAGTCGCCATCGCGCGCGGCCGCATTGAGGGCGAACTGCTGGCGTTGAAAACATCACTGTTCGAACTGACGGAAAACGTGATTCGCCTGCGCAAGCAGTTGCGCGAGGTCGAGATCCAGGCCGAGTCCCAGATGCAGTCGCAACAGGCTCTGGCCAGCGAGCGTTCGCTGGAGTTCGATCCGCTCGAATTCGACCGCTTCACCCGCTTCCAGGAAGTGGCGCGGATGATGGCCGAAAGCGTGAACGACGTCGCGACCGTGCAGCAGAACCTGATGCGCAATCTCGACCAGGCCAACGCGGCCATCGTCGCCCAGGCGCGTCTCTCCCGCGAATTGTCGCAACGCCTGATGAGCGTGCGCATGGTGCCCTTCGAAAGCCTGGCCGACCGCCTGCATCGCGTGGTGCGACATGCGGCCAAGGATACCGGCAAGCGCGCCAACCTG
>CAIZHL010000073.1 GCA_903932755.1 uncultured beta proteobacterium | reverse complement strand
GTTTTGTGGCGCGTCGCCCGCGGCGCTTATCGCAGCGAAGCCGAGATCTACCAGTTGGCATACGACGTCGACTGGTCGCGGCTGTTCTCGGTGGATCGTTCGATCCGCGTCTATGTCACGGCGATCCGCTCGCCCCTGAAGAGCCTCGAATTCATCACGCTGAAAGTCAAGGACGCGGTCTGCGACCGATTCCGCGCCGACACCGGGCGCCGGCCCAGCGTCAATACGAAGAATCCCGAGGTGCGCATCCACCTCTTCATCACCGCGGAGCAGGCCACGCTTTACCTCGACACTTCCGGCGAGCCGCTCTACATGCGCGGCCACAAGCTGGCCAAGGTCGGCGCGCCGCTCAAGGAAAACCTCGCCGCCGGCATCCTGCGGCTTTCCGGCTGGAAACCCGGCACTCCGCTGCTCGACCCGATGTGCGGCAGCGGCACCTTCCTGCTGGAAGCCGCGCAGATGGCGCTCGACGATGCGCCCGGCCTGTCGCGCGAGCCGGGCGATTTCGGCTTCGAACACCTCAAGTCCTTCGATGCAGGCCTCTGGCGCAAACTGCAGCGCGAAGCCGCGGAGCGGCGGCGCGAAGCGGTGGCGCTGCCGCTGTTCGGCAGCGACAGCGACCGCGATGCCGTCGCCCGTACGCGGCAAAACCTTGCCGGCGCCGGACTCGACGATCTGGTCACGCTGGAAACCTCGGACCTGCTGAGCCGGGCCGCGCCCGCCCCGTCGGGCGTGATGGTGGCCAATCCGCCTTACGGCGAACGGCTGGGCAGCGAGGAAGAACTTGCCGCCTTCTACCCGCCGCTGGGCGACGCGCTCAAGCGTAACTTCGCCGGCTGGAGCTGCTGGTTCCTCTCGGCCGACACGCGCCTGCCGAAACTGATCCGGCTGCAGACCTCGCGCAAGATCCCGCTCTACAACGGCGCGCTGGAATGCCGCCTGTACAACATCGAAATCGTCGCCGGCGGCAACCGCCGCGAAAGAGCGCCGTAAGGCGCAGCCGGTTCGAAGCGCCCAGTAACATCGAGCGCAGCGAGCTAACTTTGGCCCCCGCCCCGGGGCGGGGTTGGGGGTGGGGGACCTCCGAGAGTTGTCTGAACTTCGCGATAGCGAAGTTCAGACAATGTCCAGGTGCTGGATGCCCGAGTTGCGATCCATTTCCTGCGACTGCTTGCTGTGCAGCTTGATCATCAGGCGCACTTCGTTCATCGAGTCGGCGAAACGCAAGGCATCGTCGTAACTGATGCGGCCCTCCTCGAAGAGATCGAAGAGCGCCATGTCGAAGGTCTTCATGCCGAGTTCCCTCGATTTCTTCATGATCTCCTTGATTTCGTGAACCTCGCCCTTGAAGATCAGGTCCGCAATCAGCGGCGAATTGAGCAGGATCTCGACCGCCGCCGCGCGGCCCTTGCCTTCTTTCACGGGAATCAGCCGCTGCGAGACGATGGCCTTGAGATTGAGCGAAAGGTCCATCAGCAACTGCGGCCGGCGTTCCTCCGGGAAGAAGTTGATGATGCGGTCGATCGCCTGGTTGGAGTTGTTGGCGTGCAGCGTGCCCAAGGCCAGGTGGCCGGTTTCGGCGAAGGCGATGGCGTGCTCCATGACTTCGCGGTCGCGGATTTCGCCGATCAGGATCACGTCCGGCGCCTGGCGCAGGGTGTTCTTCAACGCGATCTCCCAGGAGTCGGTATCGACGCCGACCTCGCGCTGCGTAATCACGCAATTGCGGTGGTCATGCACGTACTCGACCGGATCCTCGATGGTGATGATGTGGCCGTAGCTGTTCTGGTTGCGATAGCCGATCATCGCCGCCAGCGAGGTCGACTTGCCCGATCCCGTGCCGCCGACGAACAGCACCAGCCCGCGCTTGGTCATCACCACGTCTTTCAGCACCGGCGGCAGCTTGAGGTCTTCCATCTCTGGAATCTGCACGTTGATGGTACGCAGGATCATGCCCACGCGTCCCTGCTGCATGAAGGCGTTGACGCGGAAACGGCCGATGCTGGCGGGCGAAATCGCGAAATTGCATTCCTTGCTCGCCTCGAATTCGGCGGCCTGCTTGTCGTTCATGATGGCGCGCGCCAGTTCCTGCGTATGTTGCGAAGACAGC
>CAIZHL010000072.1 GCA_903932755.1 uncultured beta proteobacterium | reverse complement strand
TCGACGCCGGCGGGCAGCTTGACGTTGCCGTGGTTGAACATCGCCGTGGCATTGAGCAGCACCTCGAACACCAGCACGGCGGCAGCCGGCGCGCCGAGCACGGCGATCACGGCGAACTTGATCAGCATCGAGAGGATGATTTCGAGCGGGTGGAAGCGCGCGCCGGTGGTGACGTCGTAGTCCGGGTCGGCGTGGTGCACCTGGTGCAGGCGCCACAGCACCGGCACGGCATGGACCATCACGTGCTGGACCCAGATCGCGAAGTCCATGGCAACCACCGCCAGCACCAGCGCCAGCCCGCCGGGCAGGTCGATGTTGTTGAGCAGGCCCCAACCGCGCTGTGCGGCCAGCGTGGCGAAGGCCACGGCGGCGAAGGGGAAGATCAGGCGTACCAGCACTGTGTTGAACACCACCAGCCCCAGGTTGGCGCTCCAGCGCTGCATGCGTGTATGTAGCCGCGAGCGGCGCGGCGCGGCGACTTCCCAGGCAGCCATCAGTGCGAAGATGCCGAAGAAGGCCGTCAGGCGGATTGCCGCTTCATTCGTCAGCGCAAATTCATTGAATGTCATCGTCGCTCCTCCTACACTGGCGTTTGTGCCCGTGAGGGCCGCTGCCTACAAACCTACAATCGCCTATAATTCAGTTATTCAACTGATTAGTTGAATAATAGGGATCGACTCGAACGATGTCAACCGGAAACTTTAAGCAGGACATATATGCCCAGCTGGCGCGCGTCGCCAAGGCGCTGGGTCACGCCAACCGCCTGGAGCTGCTGGAGTTCGTGGCGCAGGGGCCGCGCGGCGTCGACGAACTGGCGGGCATGACCCACCTGTCCGTCGCCAACGCCTCCAAGCACCTGCAGGAACTGCGGCAGGCCGGGCTGGTGCGGGCGCGCAAGGAAGGCGTGCGGGTGTTCTACGAGGTCGCCGGCCCCGACGTGGTCGACCTGCTCGGCGCGCTGTCCACCGTGGCCGAATCGCGCCTCGCCGAAGTCTCGCAACTGCTGCGCACCTACATCACGTCGCGCGATGACCTCGAACCGGTGCCTGCCGGCGAACTGCTGGAACGCGTGCGTCAGGGCCTGGTCACCGTGCTCGACGTGCGCCCGCCCGAGGAATACGCCGCCGGTCATGTGCCCGGCGCGATCAACATCACGTCCGACGTCCTTTCCAGCCACCTGAAGAAACTGCCCAAGGGCCGCGAGGTCATCGCCTATTGCCGCGGCCCTTACTGCCTGCTGTCGGTCGACGCCGTGGCCATGCTGCGCGAGAAGGGCTACAAGGCGCGGCGCATGGAAGACGGCTTTCCCGAGTGGAAGGCCTCCGGCCTGCCGGTGGAAAGCGTTCCGGCCGGAGAGGATTGACGCCATGCCGGAAGCCCGCAGCGCGCGCCTGAAGCGCATCAAAATCCTCGCCTGGGTGCTCACCCTGCTGGCGCTGCTGATCCTGCTGGTCAGCGCCTATATCCGTTTGCGCGGCGCCGGCCTCGGCTGCAGTCCGTGGCCCGACTGCTACGGCGAGCTATTGACCGGCGCAGCCAACCTGCATAGCGGCGCGGCGCGCATCCTGCATCGCAGCGTCGCCTCGCTGGCGCTGGTGCTCGGTTTCGTCCTCGTTGCGCAGTGCCTGCGCCCCTTTCCAATCCAGCCGGCGGCGCGCTGGGCCACGGCGCTGCTGTCCTTGATGATCGTGCTCACCTTCGTCGGCCTGTTCAGTTCCGATCCGCACCGGGTCTGGCCCGGCTTCATCAACATCCTCGGCGGCGCCGGCCTGGTCCTGCTGTCATGGCGCACGGCGCTGGCCGCCGGCGCTGATCCGGCGCGGTCATCACCGCGGCGCCCGCCGCCATTGCTCCATGTTGGGCTGGGGCTGCTGGTGCTGACTATGGCGCTGGGCGCCCTGATCGGAGTGCGCTACGCCGCTACGGCCTGCCCCTCGCTGCCGGGGTGCAGCGGCGTCGCCTGGCCGGCGGCGGCCGGCTGGAGCGCGCTCGATCCCTTCACCGGCATCGTCGCTGCGGCAGGGCTGGGCGATGCCGGCGGCGTCGCGCTGCACCTGCTGCATCGCTACTGCGCGCTGGCGACCCTGCTGCTGCTGGGCGTTGGCGGGGTGCAGGGTCTGGCGCGGCCGGCAACGCGGCCCAGCGCGATCCTGCTCCTCGTGCTGATGATGGTGCAGTTCGCGCTGGGGGTGCTGACCGTGATGAGCGGCTTCAGCCTCTGGATGGCCATCGCCCACAGCGTCTGCGCCTCGCTGCTGCTGGCGGCGACGGTTCAGCTGCTGACGCGCCCGGCCGCCTGATTCCGCGCGCGCAGCGCAAGCCACTCGTTCACGGCCAGCGCGCCGACCACCAGGGCGCCGCCGGTCAGGGTGTCGCTGCCGGGGACTTCGTCGGCGCCGAGCCAGGCCAGCGCCACGCCGAATATCAGCTCCAGCAGCGCCAGCAGGGAAATCTCCGAGCCGGAAAGCTCGCGCGAGACGCGCACCACCAGCAGGCAGGGCACGGCCAGCTGGAATACGCCGAGGAAGCCGAGCAGGCCGATGTCATGGGTCGTGGCCTGCAGCGGCCAGGCCAGCGGCAGCGTCGCCGCGGCGGAGATCATGGCGCCGAGCAGCACCGCCGGCAGCATGTCCGGCGCGTCGGCGCCGTCCGCGCTGGCGGCATTGTCGCGGTGGCCGGCCGCCTGCAGCAGCGTCCAGTTCACCGCCGCCGCCAGCGGCACGGCCATCGCCACCACGCTGCCGGTCAGCGAGACGCCGGCGCCCAGCTGGCGGAAGAACATCCAGGCGATGCCGATGCCGGCCGCGACGATCGCCAGCCAGGTGCGCGGCGGCTGGCGCTGGGCGAGGAACAGGCGCGCCAGCAGCGCCGTCATCAGCGGCCCCAGCGCCATCATCACCAGCACATTGGCGACCGTGGTCAGGGTCAGGGCGACCATGAAGGCGGTGTACATCACCGCCCAACACAGGCCCGACGCCCAGACGATGCGCGGCGCGCGGACGAGCCCGGCCCACAGCCCCGGGCCGCGCAGCGCGGTCAGCGCCACGGCCAGCGCCAGCGCATTGAAGGCGCTGCGCCAGAAGGTCACCTCGAAGCTGCGCGCGCCCTCCAGATGGCGGCTGACCACGCCCGCCATGCTCCACAGCAGGGTGACGAGGACCATCAGCAGCACGGCGCGGCGATGGCTCATGCGAGGCTTTTTGAAGGCGTTGCGGCGGGCATCAGGCAGACCGCATCGCCGTGCCGCCAGCGCCGACTTTTTGCTGAGCCAAAGGCGTCAAAGTGACCCCGAGGTTCTCTGAGGTTCTGGATCGGCGTCGAGGGTCTGATAGAAGTCAAAGAACTGGCCAGGCATTTGATTGGCGAACACGGGTTCAGGAAATAACCAGGTCAGGCCGGTTCGAATACGGCCTGCAAGGTGCGCAATATTTTTTCCAGCGTCGTCGGATGGACCGCGCCGACGCGTTTGACCAGCCTCGACTTGTCCAGCGTCCTGATCTGGTCAAGAAGGATCAGGCCGGACTTGCCCTGAAAGGTGAGCGGAATCCGGAAACCCGCCGGACGCGAACCGGTGGTCATCGGCGCGACGATGACCGTGCGCAGGAAGTCATGCATTTCCGGCGGCGACACCAGCACACATGGCCTCGTCTTCTGTATCTCGCTGCCGACCGTGGGATCGAGGCTCGCGAGCCATATCTCGCCGGTCTTGACCTGCGGCGGATTCACCATGCCAGATCCGCGTCGCCTTCGTTGCCGAACTCGGGCCACACCAGCCCGTCGTCACCGGCTTCAGCGATCCGCTGGCTGTCCTTGGCCCATCCCTCCCGAGGATTGCGCTTTGCCGGATGAATCTCGATCACGCCGTTATTTACCTTAAGGTCGGCGACGTCATCCAGGCCGACCTGGGCCAGCATGGGCTTGGGAATGAGGATTCCCTGGGAATTACCAATCTTGCGGATCGACACTTGCATGACGCTCTCCTGTGTTCTTTAGTGATAACAATGTTACCACAGCCTTGGGTCTCCGAAGCGTCGAACACCATCCGCCACAGCGCGCTGGGGCGAGTCCCGGCATCTCCACAATTACTTCTGGATTCCCGCTTTGCCACCCCGCGAAGCGGAATCCAAGGCATGCAGAGCCGCGGGAATGACGGAATCGCAAAAGTCGGCGCTGACGGTACGGCGGCTCAGTCCGGCGCTGGGGCCAGTGCCTCGACAATCACCGGCGCAGCCCCCGGGTCCTGCACGAAAAACAGATGCCCGCCATTGAACTCGCGGTAGCCGGCGCCGGGAATGTGCTCCGCCATCCGACGCTGCGCATCCGGCGTGGCGACGGTGTCGTAGCGCCCGGCGAATACGCTGACCGGCATCTTCAGTCCGGGCAGGCGATCCCATGTGTCGTGCCCGCGGCGCGCGCCAAGCTGGCGCAGGCTGCCGGCGCGCTGCGAGGGGTCGTCGGCACCGAGCCGCAGCATCGCCATGCCGTCGTCGACCAGGCTTTGCCACAGCGCCGCATGGTCACGCTGCCATTGCGGAGTGCGGCGGCTGTCGGCGAGTTCGAGGAAACGGCGCACGCGCTGTTCGTCGTCGAGTTCCATCAGTTCGTGCAGCGGGTAGGACGAGCCGCCGGCGCCGCCGGCAGTGGTGGACATCAGCACCAGGCGCTCGACGCGGGCAGGATGGCGCAGCGCCAGTTGCTGCGCCACCATGCCGCCGAAGGAATAGCCGAGCGCCGCCGCGCTGTCCCAGCCGAGCGCCGCCATCAGGCCGGCGGCATCGTCGGCGTAGTCGGCCATCGTGTAGTCGCGCGCCGGCTTGCCGCTGCGGCCCATGCCGCGCTGGTCGAAGGCGAGCACCGTGAAGTGCGCCGCCAGCAGGCGGTCGAAGTCGTTCGGCGGCCGCCGCAGGTCGCCGCCGGTGCCCCAGATCTTCAGCAGGCGCGGGCCGCTGCCGGCCAGCTCGTAGCAGATGTCGATGTCGCGGACGCGGGCGATGGGCATGGTGTGCGGTATGCGGATAGCGTGGTCGGGGAAGGGCGCCCATGATATACGCCGCCGCGGGGAAAAATCGGCGCTGGCGGTACGGCGCAGGCGCAAGCCGTGCTCAGTCGGGCGCCTTCTCCTGCTTGCCGCGGCCCCACTTCAGGCCCAGCAGCACCGCCGGCGCGAGGTGCCAGAGCACGTCGAAGATGTCCAGCGGTCGTGTCAGCCGGCCTTCGGCCAGCATGCGCGCCTTCTCGATCAGATGCGGCTCGGGCACGAAGGGCGCGCCGAGCATGAATATCGCCGCGCCGATCAGCAGGGGGTAGGGAATCCGGTCCAGCCAGTTCATCGCAGGTAGACCGCTGCAAAGCGCGCCAGCACCCGTTCGCCGTCCAGCAGGCTCAGCACTTGGTTGTCGATGCGGTAGCCAGTGCTGCGGCCCAGGGCTTGCAGCACCGCCGCCTCCAGCGCCATCACCGGCGCCGGACAGGCCATGCGGGTGCCGCCCAGCGCGCTGAACGCCAGCCGGTCGCCGCTGCTGGCGTACTGCCCCAGCAGCCGGTTGCAGCCGCTGAAACCATGCACGCGCGTGCCCGGTTCGTCGAGTGTGATGCGCACTTCGCGCGCCTGCCCGGGCAGCATCGCGATCGGGCCGCCCGCCATCTCGGTCAGCTTCCAGTAGGTATTGGTCAGCGTGGCTTGCGTGCCTTCGGGCGGCGGACAGCGCCGGCCGGGTTCGGTCGCGATGAATGCTTCCACCACCATGTGTTCGCGCGGCGGGCCTTCCATGCCCGGCATGGTCTGCAGCCGGCCGTCGAAGCTGACCAGCAGCGGCGCGCCCGGCGCCGTGCGCCCCTGCGTGTAGGCGCGCTCCAGCGCCAGGTAGCCTTCGATCATGGGGATCGGCCAGCGCAGGCCGCTGGCGCAGTCGGTGAAGTTGGCGGCATCGGCCATGTAGATCATCTCGCCGCGCCAGCGCAGCGATTCGTCGACCGCATCGAAGGCCGCGGTGCGGCGCAGGTTGTAGTTCAGCGCGGAGCGGATCGGCTGGCCGGCGCGGTCGAGTTGGCGCAGCGTGTCGGCGCCGGCGATTTCAAACCGGTTCTGCTCGGAACCGCTGCCCAGCACCAGCCTGCCGCCGGCATCGAGGCGCCAGCGGCCGGTTTCCGCAAACGGATTGCCGGGCTTGCCCAGGTAAGTGCGGCGCAGGCGATAGAGGCCGTCTTCGCGCAAGCTCAGGGTCTGGGCAATGCCCGCGCAATCGGCGCAGGGCAGGATGCCGACGAAGCTGGCCGGCAGCGCCAGGCCGGCGGGCGCCTTCGCCGGCACCTGGGCCGCAGCGAACCCGGACGCCAGCCACAGCCCGAGCCCGGTGACGGCAGCGGCCGCCGCGCGGCGGATCAATCGTGTGAGGTGCATGTTGCGGTTCAACTCCCTGGCAGAGCGCCGTAGCGCCGGCGCGGCTTATATCCTACCCTGCCGCCAGCCGTCCCAGCCGCTTGATGCCGTCTTCCAGGGTCCCGCTCCAGGGCTGGCCGCAGGCCAGGCGCAGGCAGTTCCTGTACTGCCCGCCGGCGGAAAACATCTCGCCCGGGACGAAGGCGATGCCTTCCTTCGCGGCGCGCGCGTGCAGTGCCGTGCAATCCACCTCGGGCGGCAGTTCCAGCCAGAGCACGAAGCCGCCCTGCGGATCGCTGATCCGCGTTTCCGCCGGGAAGTGGCGTGCCACCGCGTCGCGCGTGCGCGCGATCTGCTCGGCGAAGCGCCGCCGCAGCGTGCGCAGATGCACGTCGAAGCCGCGCGAATCCATCAGCCCGGCGATCACGTGCTGGGTCAGCGCATTGGTCTTGCCGCTGGTCAGCGTTTTTTGCAGCACGATGTCGGCCGCGCGCCGCCCGGCGGCAACGAAGCCGACGCGCAGGCCGGGGCTGACGGTCTTCGAGAACGAGGTGCACAGCATGGTGTTGCCGCTGGTGTCGAAGGCGTGGATCGGCCGCGGCCGCGAGCCGGTGAAGCAGATGTCGCCGTAGATGTCGTCTTCTATCAGCGCCACGTTGCGCGCTGCCAGCAGCGTCGCCAGCTGCTGCTTGGCCGCATCCGGCATCACGCTGCCCAGCGGGTTGGCGCCGTTGGGGATCAGCAGGCAGGCCGCGACGCCGCCCTCTGCCGCGGACTTGCGCGTCGCCAGTTCCAGCGCCTCCACCGAGACGCCCGTCACCGGGTGGGTGGGGATCTCCAGCGCGCGCAGGCCCATCGATTCCAGCAACTGCAGCATCACGTAATAGGTCGGCGATTCCACCGCCACCGTGTCGCCGGGTTTGGTCACCGCGCGCAGGCAGAGCATCATCGCCTCGGTGCAGGAATTGGTCGCCACCAGTTCGTCGTCCGCCAGCGGGCAGCCCCATTCCAGCGCGCGCCGCGTGATGGCGCGCACCAGCGGCGCTTCGGAAAGCCCGCTGTGGCTGCTGCTCGCCAGCAGTTGCGGCTGGCGGCGGGCGATGCTGGCGTAAAGGCGGCTCAGGCGCGGCGCCAGCAGAAGTTCCGGCGCCGGCAGGGCCGAGCCCAGGCGCACCATGCCCGGCGCTTCGTTGGCGCGCAGCACCTGCACCAGGCGGCGGCTGACGCCGACTTCCACCGGCCCCGCCGCCGGCGCGCCGGCCAGTGTCGTCGCATCGACCATGCGCGCCGGGCGGCGCCGCACGTAATAGCCCGATTGCGGCCGCGCCTCGACCATGCCGCGGCTTTCCAGCGTGCGCAGTGCCTGCACCACGGTCGAGATCGACAGCGAGCGCTGCTGCGCCAGGTGGCGCACCGAAGGCAGGCGGTCGCCCGGCCGGATCTGGCCGTTGCCGATCAGCGTGGCGAATTCATTGGCGAGGTTTTCGTAGAGCATGGTGGCAGGATTGTGACGCCGGCAGCGGCGGGGCGACCCGCACAGTAGTGTGCATTATCGATCAGTACAGTGACAAGTAATCGTAACTGTCACGGTCACAATTTCCAAGCCGTGCATCTGTATCGGCGCCAAGACACTGCCTAGCATGGCCACATCCACCAAGGAGAACGCCATGCCCGCCCGCCAAACCCTGCTGCTGCACCCCGACCGGCCGCTGCGCCTCGATGCTGCGCGGCATGCGGAACTGTGCGTCGAATCGGGCATCGTCTGGATCACTTCCGACCTCGCTGCGGGCGACCTGTTCCTCGCCGCCGGCGAACGCTATCGCGTGCCGCAGGACGGGCTGGTGCTGGTCGAGGCGCTGCGCGGGATGGCCGAAGTCAGGCTGGTGAGCTACAGGCAGCGCTGGCTTGCGGCCCTGGTCGAAAGCTGCCGCGCCATGCTGCCGAAGGGCTTGGCGACGCATTGATTGGCGTGTCGCCGGCGCCGACTTTTGGGCCGTCCGGGTCGCGTTCGCGTGCTGCATTTGCTGCTTTCCGCCGCGCCGCGCTAAGCTGCCGCGAAACCCCAAGGAGACGGAGATGAAGATACTGGTACTCGGCGCCGGCGGCGTCGGCGGCTATTTCGGCGCCAAGCTCATGCGCGCCGGGGCGGACGTGACATTCGTGCTGCGCGACAAGCGCCGCCGCCTGATCGCCGAGCAGGGCCTGCGCATCGAGTCGCCGCAGGACAGCTTCACCGTGTTCCCGCATTGCCTCGGCAGCGGGGAACTGGCGCCCGACTACGACCTGATCATGCTGGCGCCCAAGGCCTACGACCTCGACGACGCGCTGGCCTCGATCGCCGGCGCCAGCGGCAGGGGCGCGCTGCTGCCCTTCCTCAACGGGCTCAACCACATCGCCTTGCTCGACCAACGCTTCGGCCGCGAGCGCGTCATGGGCGGCGTCGCGCACATCGCCGCGATGCTCACCGAGACGGGCGCCGTCAAGCGGCTTTCCGATCTGCATTCGCTCACCGTGGGCCATCGCCATGCCGATCACGAGGCGCTGGCCAGGGAGTTCTTCGCGCTGTGCGCCGGCGCCGATTTCGACAGCCGCTATGCGGAGGACATCGAACAGGTGCTGTGGGACAAGTGGACCTTCCTCGCCACCCTGGCCGGCATGACCACGCTGTGCCAGGGCACGGTGGGCGAGATCGTCGCCACGCCCTGGGGCGCCGACCTGGCGCGCAAACTGTATGCCGAATGCTGCGCCATCGCCGCGCGTTGCGACCATGCCGTCGATGAAGCCTCGCGCGGCAAGGCGCTGGCCATGCTGACCCAGCCCGGTTCCGCGTTCACCGCCTCGATGCTGCGCGACCTGAAGGCCGGGCAGCGCACCGAGCACGAACACATCCTCGGCGAGATGGTCCGCCGCGGCATCGAGCACGGCGTCGGCTGCGACTTGCTCGCCATGGCCTATACCAGCATGGCGGTGCGTTCGCCGGATCCGCGCTAGCAGCGGCGCCGTCCCGCCAGCGTCGACTTTTTAGCGGCTCCTCGCGCCTCAACCCCCGGCGCGATCAGTCCTTCAGCGCAGCGCCGCGCAGACGTCCCTGAGCAGGCCGCGCAGCCAGCGATGCGCCGGATCGGCGTCCAACCGCGGGTGCCAGAGCATTGAAATCGTGATTTCCGGCGCGGCGAGCGGGAGCGGGAAGCTGTGCATGCCGTCGCGCAGGTTTCCGGTGTGCCGTTCGGGCACGCTGGCGATCAGGTCGGAGGCGCGGGCCAGCGCCAGCGCGGTGGCAAAGCTGCCGACGATGGTGACGACCTGGCGTTCCAGGCCGAGCGAAGCCAGGGCCTCATCGATCGGTCCCTTGTCGGAACCCTGCCGCGAGGCGTAGATGTGCCGCCCGGCGGCATAGCGCGCGGGCGTGATCTCGCCTGCACCCAGCGCGTGCCCCAGGCGCACGACGCCAATGAAGCGGTCGCGGAACAAGGCCTGCACCCGCAGTTCCGGCGCCGCCGCGTTGCCCACCACGCCGGTTTCCAGATCGACGCTGCCGTCGCGCAGCCGCGCGCTGTCCTTGTCGGGCTTCTGCAGGAAACACAGGCGCACGCCCGGCGCCTCTGCGCCGGCGCGCGCAATCAGATCCGGCCCGAAGTTCTCCACGAAGCCGTCGCTGGTGCGCAGCGTGAAGGTCCTCACCAGTTGCTTGAGCCTGAGTTTTTTCGCGGGACGCAAAACCGCTTCGCCCTCCTGCACCAGAAGGCTGACCCGCTCGCGCAGTTCGATCGCCCGCGGCGTCGGCACCAGGCCGCGTCCGGCGCGGACCAACAGGGGATCGCCGGTCGTCTCGCGCAGGCGCGCCAGCGCCCGGCTCATCGCCGAAGGGCTGAGCCGCAGGCGCCGGGCGGCGCGCGCCACGCTGCCCTCGGCGAGCAGCACGTCGAGGGTGACCAGCAGGTTCAGATCGGGTATCGACATGGGTCTTCCTTTGCAGTGTCGACGCTATACATGGCGCTAGACGCACGAATAAAGTGCAAATGCTGCGCCTTCCGCCATGTCATGTAAACCACTACGATTTCCGCATCCCCGTTTGGGGTCGAAAAAAGGAGTTGATGATGAACGCAAACAAGTCGGAACCGGGCCGGGCCGCAATGGAAGTTGCGCAAGGCACGCCGTCTGCGCGGGGCGCCCTCGCCGGGTTGTCGCTGGCGGTGTTGCTGTCCTCGCTCGGCACCAGCATCGCCAACGTGGCCTTGCCGGACCTGGCGCAGGCTTTCGCCGCCTCTTTCCAGCAAGTGCAGTGGGTCGTGCTGGCCTATCTGCTCGCCATCACCATCCTGGTCGTCAGCGTCGGCCGGCTGGGTGACATCGTCGGCCGCCGCCGCTTGCTGCTGGGCGGAATTGTCCTGTTCGCGGCGGCCTCGGTCCTGTCCGGCCTCGCCTCCACGCTGTGGCTGCTGATCGCCGCGCGGGCGCTGCAGGGGCTGGGGGCGGCGATCATGCTGGCGCTGGCCATGGCCTTGGTCGGCGAGACGGTGCCGAAGGAAAGGACCGGCAGCGCCATGGGCCTGCTCGGCACCATGTCGGCCATCGGCACGGCGCTCGGTCCGACGCTCGGCGGCATGCTGATCGCCGGTTTCGGCTGGCCGGCCATCTTCCTCATCAATCTGCCGCTGGGCGCGATCACCCTGTTCTTCGCCTATCGCTATCTGCCCGGCGACAGCCACGCAGCAAAGGCCAATCGGGCGGGCTTCGATACGGCGGGAACACTGTTGCTGGTCGTGACGCTCATGGCCTATGCACTTGCCGTAACCACCGGCCGCGGCAGTTTCGGCGCGCTCAACATCGCCCTGCTGCTGGCTGCTGTCGCCGGCCTCGGCCTCTTCGTGCGCGCCGAGACCAAGGCCGCCGCACCGCTGATTCGTCTGGCGATGTTCCGCAATCCGGTGCTGGCGGCGGGCTTCGCCATGAGCGCGCTGGTCACCACGGTGGTGATGGCGACGCTGGTGGTCGGCCCCTTCTACCTATCCGGCGCGCTCGGGCTCGACGCTGCCGGCGTCGGACTGGTCATGTCCTCCGGCCCGCTGGTCGCCGCGCTGACGGGGGTGCCGGCCGGCCGCAGCGTGGACCGCTTCGGCGCGCAGTGCATGAGCATCGTCGGGCTGGTCGGCATGGTGTTCGGCTCCACCCTCCTGGCCATGCTGCCGACACGCTTCGGCATACCGGGCTACGTCGTTCCGCTGGTCGTCGTCACCGCCGGCTATGCGCTGTTCCAGGCGGCCAACAACACCGCCGTCATGACGACCATCGGCCCGGAGCAGCGAGGTCTCGCCGGCGGCATGCTCAACCTGTCGCGCAATCTCGGCCTGATCACCGGCGCATCCGTCATGGGCGCGGTATTCGCCTTCGGAGCGGGGGCAAGCGAGATCACCGCGGCGCGCCCCGGGGACCTTGCCATCGGCATGCGCATCACGTTTGCCGTCGCGGCAGCGCTGATCGTCGTCGCGCTCATCATCGCGGCCGGCGCCCGGCGCAGCACATCGCGCAATGGCGAACTCGCCGCCTGCGCCGCGGGCGGTGACTCAAGCCGGGCCTAGCGGGTGCGGACAGCCACGACTCGCCGTCCCGCCAGCGCCGACTTTCGGGAAATGCGTTTCGTGCCCGGCTCCTGCGATCATCCTCGCGCGGCCAGCGCCGCGCGCAGGTGCGGCCACAGCAGGTTGAGCGCCAGGCCAGTCATCACCAGTGCGGCGGCGGCCAGCTTCCAGGGGGGCAGCGCTTCGTCGAGCATCAGCGCCGCGCCGCCCATGCCGAACACTGGCACCAGCAAGGCCATCGGCGTGATCGTCGCCGCTGGATGGCGCGCCAGGAGCCAGCCCCAGGCCGCGTATCCGAACAGCGAATTGCCCCAGGCCTGCCAGGCCACCGCCGCCCATGTAGCGGCATCGG
>CAIZHL010000071.1 GCA_903932755.1 uncultured beta proteobacterium | reverse complement strand
TATGGCGAAGGCCCCAACTACATCGTCGTCAGGAACCTCGGCCGCGGCTCCGACTTTTCGCAACTCGACGAATCGGCAGCACTCGGCAAGGCGAAGAGCCTCGGCGCGCGCGTCATCTCGCTGCCGCAACTGCACGAAACCAGCATGGGCAAGATCGACCGCCAGAACGCCAGCTTCTGGGCCGCGATCAACCTGCGCGACGGGCCGGATGCCCTGGGCATGCTGGAGCGGCAGCGCGTCAAGGGCTGGCTGAAGACGGCCTACGCGACGTTTGACGGTTTGCCGCTCTAGCGTCGCCGCATTCCAATCTGAACCGGCTTTGCCCCTGAAGTGCCAATTCCATCCAGCGTGATCGATTGGCCAGGCGGCGTCCCGCCGACCGCCCTGCCGGTCAGTTGGCAGCAGGCTCGCCGAACACCTGCCGCCACAATTCCCGCACCGCCGTGACGCGGTGGCCGACTTCTTCCGGTGCGACGCGCGCCTTGGTACCGTTGAGGCGCAGGCCGTGCTGCATGCGGCGGTAGTCGCGGTAGGCGTTGCGCACGGTTTCGGCCAGCTCGGCGGGGATCAGGCCGGCGTCGGCGGCCATCCTCAGCAAGGCGATGTTGCCCTTGTTGCCGGTGAGTTCGCGATGGGCGTGCGAGTAGCCGAGCACCAGGTACTGGACGATGAATTCGACATCGACCAGGCCGCCGGGATCGTGCTTTAGATCGAATACCGTGTCGCGCAGGTCGCCGCGCGTGGCGTGGGTGTCGGCCATTTTCTGCCGCATCTCGACGATGTCGGTACGCAGCTTGTCGAGGTCGCGCTGCTGGCGCAGCACCTCGCAGCGGATCTTCTCGAAAGCCGCGCCGACGACCGGATCGCCGGCAGAGAAGCGGGCACGGGTGAGCGCCTGATGCTCCCAGACCCAGGCGGCTTCGAGCTGGTACTTGCGGAAGGATTCCATGGAGCTGACCACCAGGCCCGAATCGCCGTTGGGCCGCAGCCGCAGGTCGGTCTCGAACAGCTGGCCGGCGGCGGTCTGCGCCGAGAGCCAGGTGTTGAGCCGCGTGCCGAGCCGGCCGTAATTCTCGCCAGCTTCCGGCGCCGGATCATCGTAGAGGAAAACCAGGTCAAGGTCGGAGGCGAAACCGAGTTCCTTGCCGCCCAGCTTGCCGTAACTGATGACGGCGAACTTCGGCTGCTCGACATGGCGCTTGGCGAGCTTGAGCCAGGCGCGTTCGATCGCCGCCGCCAACAGGATGTCGGCCAGTTCGGAAAGGTGGTCGGCCAGCTTTTCCACCGTGTAGAGGCCGGCCACGTCCTGCGCCAACAGGCGGAAAACCTGGGCGTGGTGGGTCTCGCGCAGCAGGTCCATCTGGCGCTCGGTGTCCGGTTCGAGTTCGGCCAGCCTGGATTCCAGCGCCCCGCGCACGCCGCTCCAGTCGGGCAGCACGTCGAGCAGGCGCGGGTCGAGCAGTTCGTCAAGCAGGATCGGATGGCGCTGCAGGTAGGCGGCAGCCCAGCTCGAGCTGCTGACCAGTTCGGCGACTTTGCGCAGCGCCTGCGGGTACTGCTGCAACAGCGCGAGGTAGGCGGCGCGGCGCGTGATGGACTCGAGCAGGTCGAGGCTGCGAATCAGCGTCGCGTCGGGGTTGGGCATTTCCGCCGCGGCCTGAATCAGCTGCGGCACCAGCGCGTCGAAGCGCTCGCGGATGCCGGCGGCGAGCTGCTGGTAGCGCGGCCCCTCGCGCAGGGCGGTGACGCGCTGCGCGGCTTCGCGCGGCTGCCGGTAACCGAGGTTGGCGAACTCTTCGCCCTGCTCCTCTCCGCCGGCGCCGCGCCACATGCCGGCCAGCTTGTGCTCGCCGCGGTTGGGGTCGGCGAACACCGCTTCGAAATGGCGCGCCACGGCGGCGCGATGGTCGTCCAGTTCGGCCAGCAGGCCTTCGAAGGAGCCGTAGCCCATGGCGCGGGCGACAATGGCGCGATCCTCCGCGCCGGTCGGCAGCATATGGGTCTGCGCATCGTCGAGGTATTGCAGGCGATGTTCGACGCGGCGCAGGAAGTCGTAGGCGGCCGACAGCTCGCCCACTCCTTCGGCGGCAAGCAGACCGTTGTCTGCGAGCAGTTTCAGCACCTGCAGCGTCGGCTTGATCTGCAAGGAGGGATCGCGCCCGCCGCGGATCAGCTGGAACACCTGGGCGATGAACTCGATTTCGCGGATGCCGCCGGGACCGAGCTTGACGTTGTCGGCCTTGTCCTTCTTCGCCACTTCCTGGCGGATCTGCGCGTGCAGCTCACGCATGGCGTTGATGGCGCCGAAATCGAGGTACTTGCGGAAGACGAAGGGGCGGCGGATCGCCTCCAGCTCGTCCCAGCGCGAGCCCTCGCTGTTGCCGGCGCTGTTGCCTGCGCAGTTGCCGGTGAGAGGCCGCGCCTTGATCCAGGCATAGCGCTCCCACTCGCGGCCCTGGGTGATGAAATAGTTCTCCAGCATGTCGAAGGAGCAGACCAGCGGGCCGGAATCGCCGTTGGGCCGCAGCCGCATGTCGACGCGGAATACCTGGCCATCCTCGGTGACGTCGGCGATGGCGTTGATCAGGCCGCGGCCGAGGCGGGTGAAATATTCGAAATTTGAAATCGGTTTGGCGCCGTCGGTGTCACCATCCTCGGGATAGACAAAGATCAGGTCGATGTCCGACGACACGTTGAGTTCGCGCCCGCCCAGCTTGCCCATGCCGATGACGATCAGTTCCTGCGTCCTGCCATCGGCGGCGCGCGGCGAACCGTAGCGCTCGGCGAGGCCTTTGTCGATGACTTCCACGGCCCGGGTCACCGCCAGTTCGGCGATCAGCGTCATGCATTCGACCACTTCGCCGAGCGTGGCGAGCCCGGCCAGATCGCGCGTGGCGATGCGGGCGTAAGCGCGCTGCTTCAACTGGCGCAGCACCCGCTTGAGATCGGCTTCGCCGGCAGGCTGTGCGGCAAGCCATGTCGCCAGGTCTTCCCGCGTCACCGGCTGATCCAGAGTCGCCTCGGCTTCGGCCGCCAATGCCGGTTTGGCGGCCAGCAGGCGGCTCAGGTAACGGGATGTTTCGAGGATATCGGCGAGGGAGGGCATCGGTTAGAATTTAACGGTTTAGCGTTGGATTTGCCCATTTTAGCGTGCGCCGTGGCGCACCCCTACGAGGCTTTACCTCCATTACTCCCCGGTTGTTTTCGCGTCTGCGCCAGTTGCCACGAGCCCACCCCCGGCTCGGCGTCCTGCTGCGCGCGCTCGCCTGGGCGGCAACCCTCGGCTACTTCGCCTTCGCCCTGATCCTGCTGGCGCTGCGCTATGCGATCCTGCCCCAGATAGAAAGCTACCGCGGCGATATCGAACAGATGATCGGCACGGCGATCAATCGTCCGGTCGCCATCCGCAGGATAGAAACGCATTGGGCCGGCCTGCGCCCCGCGCTCACCCTGGAAGGCTTCGAGATTCGCGACACCCTGGGCCGTCCGGCGCTGGGGTTCGACGAGGTCGAGGCGGAGCTTTCCTGGAGCTCGCTGTGGCACTTCCAGCTGCGTCTGGCGCGCATCGAGCTCAACACCCCGAACTTGCAGCTGCGGCGCGATCGCGATGGCCGGCTCTTCGCCGCCGGGCTGGAAATCACGCCCCAGCCCGGAACCGACGAGGAATTTTCCGACTGGCTGCTGGCGCAGGGCCAGGTCATCGTGCGCGAAGCCACGATCACCTGGCAGGACGACTTGCGCGAGGCCCCGCCCCTGGAACTGAAGCATTTCAACTTTCAGCTCGACAACAGCTTCGGCCGCCATCGCTTCGGCCTTACCGCCGACCCGCCGCGCCAGCTTGCCGCGCGCATCGACATCCGCGGCGACTTCAAGGGGCGCGATTTCGACCTGCTGGAAGCGTGGAAAGGCGAGGCCTATGCCGAACTCGACTATGCCGACCTTGCCGTCTGGCGCCAGTGGGTCGACTATCCGATCAATCTGCCGCAGGGCAGCGGGGCCCTGAGGCTATGGCTTGGGTTTGACGACAATCAACTGCAGACCACCACCGCCGACGTCAGGCTGGCCGACGTGCGCCTGCAACTGCGCCGCGACTTGCCCGAGCTGGACATGGTGCTGCTCGAAGGCCGCGTCACCGGGCGCCGCCTCGAAGGCGGCTTTGAAGCCGAACTCAAACATCTGACGCTGGCGACCCGCGGCGGCGTAGCCCCGGCGCCGATCGACCTCAAGCTGGCCTGGCAGGGAGCAGCTGCCAATCGTCCGCCACAGGGCCGCGCCAGCGCCAACGGCCTCGATCTGGCGGCCATGGCGGATCTCGCCGCGCATCTGCCGCTGGACAACGCGACCCGCGCCCTCCTGGCCCGGCACGCGCCGCGCGGTCATGTCTATGACCTCAAGCTTGACTGGAAGGGGGCGCCTGAAGCCCAGGGGGCGCCGCAGACATGGAACGTCAGCAGCCGCTTCGAAGGCCTTGGCCTCACCGCCCTCGGGCCGGTGCCGGGCATGTCCGGCATCAACGGCCGCATCGAGGGCAGCGAAAAGAGTGGCCGCGTGCAGCTCAACGGGCAGCGCGCGGCCTTCGAACTGCCGACGGTCTTCGCTGATCCGAAGCTGGAGCTGGAAGCCTTCGCCGCCGACCTTGACTGGAAGTCCGCCGCAGACGGCCTGCAGGTAAAGCTGAACGAGGTCACCTTCCACAACAAGGATGCCGCCGGCGACGCCAAAGGGAACTGGCGGTCGCTCCCGGATGGGCCCGGCGCCCTCGATCTGGACGCCCGCCTGACGCGCGGCAGCGGCAATGCCGCCTGGCGCTACATGCCGCTCGCGGTGGGCGAGCAGGTGCGCGACTGGCTGCGCGACGCCATCAGCGGCGGCAAGGCCACAGATACCACGCTCAAGCTGCGCGGCGACCTGCGGCAGTTTCCTTTCCGCGACGGCAAGGACGGAATTTTCGAGGTGCGCGGCAAGTTCCACGACACCACCCTGCGCTACGCCGAAGACTGGCCCGAGATAAACAACATCGAGGGTGAATTGCTGTTCTCCGGCCAGCGCATGCTGATCACCGGCAAGAGCGGAAAAATCTTCGGCACCAGCGTGCGCGAGGTTCGCGCCGAGATCGCGGATATCGAACAACTTGAGGAAATGTTGACCGTGAGCGGCAAGGTGGCGGGGCCGACGGCCGATTTCCTGCGCTTCATCGAATCCAGCTCGGTGGGCGAACGCATCGACCATTTTACGAAGGGGATGCAAGCGGAGGGCAACGGCGAACTCGACCTCAAGCTCGGCCTGCCCTTGCGAAAAATGGACAAGTCCAAAGTCGACGGCGTGTATCGCTTCGAGGCCAACCGCCTGACGGTCGCCAGCGGTTTCCCGCCCATCACCGACATCCGCGGCACCATGCGCTTTTCCGCCGACCAAATCGAGGCGCGCGGCATTCGCGGCCAGATGCTGGGTGCCCCCCTCAGCGTCGACGTCAGGACGACAGGCGATGGCGGCGTTCAGATCAACGCTGCGGGTGAATACAGCGTTGCCGCGTTGCGCCAGCAGGTGCCCTACTCCGCCGTGCTGGATCACCTGGCCGGGAGCGCGAAATGGGCCGGCAGCGTGCTCGTCAAGAACAAGTTGGCCGAGATAAAGCTGAGCTCGAACCTGGTCGGGCTTTCGTCCAGCCTGCCCGAACCCTTCAACAAAACAGTCGCGGATGCCATGCCGCTGAGTTTCGAGCGCAAGCTGCTGCCTGCCGGCGCGTCCCGCGTCGCGCCGAAAGCGGAGACC
>CAIZHL010000070.1 GCA_903932755.1 uncultured beta proteobacterium | reverse complement strand
GGACACCACCAGTTGATACAGCAGCACCTTGGTGGCCGTTATTTTTGCCAACGCGGTGGCGCGGATCAGCACCGTCGTCGCCGCCCAGAACAGGGCTGCCAGCACGCCGAAGGCATCGCCCAGAGCGCTTCCGCCTGCGGCCTTGTCGATGAAGGCGAGTATCAGCCCGGCAAAGGCCAGCAGCACGCCCGCCCCCTGCCGCCAGCCCATGCGTTCGCCGGGTACGAAGAAATGCAGTCCGAGCACGGTAAAGCAGGGCGCCGTGTACAGGAACACCACCATGCGCGACACCGTGGTGCGCTCGACGCCGACGAAAATGAATACGAATTCGAGCCCGAACAAAAGACCTGCGAGGAGTCCCGGGCGGAGCGACTGATCCGCGGCAAACAATCCGATGCCGCGCCAACGCGCCCAGGCAAAGACCAGCACGGCACCCAGTCCGGAACGCAGCCCCGCCTGCAGGATCGGGCTGATCTCGGCCGTGGCCAGCTTCATCGCGACTTGTTGCAGGCCCCAGATGGCGCACAACAGCACCATCAGGCCGAAGGCCGCCGGACCGGGAGCGATGCGACTATTCATGCGGAGCGGGGGATCGCTGACGGCGGCCGGATGCGCCGCCGCAACTCACAGCAGAAACCGCCCCAGCCACCAGGCGACGGCAGCGATCAGCGCACTGGCCGGAATGGTCAGCACCCAGGCCCAAACGATGCTGCCGGCCACGCCCCAGCGGACGTTGCTGGGTCCCTTGGAGGTGCCGACGCCGACAATCGCGCCGGTGATCGTATGCGTGGTGGACACGGGAATGCCCAGCATGGTCGCCCCGAACAGGGTAAACGCGCCCCCCGTCTCGGCACAGAAACCGCCCACCGGACGCAACTTGGTAATGCGCTGGCCCATGGTCTTGACGATGCGCCAGCCGCCGAACATGGTGCCGAGGCCCATCGCCGTGTAGCAGGAGATCACCACCCACATCGGTACCATTTCGCCGGTCTGCAAGGTGCCGGCGGCGATCAGCAGCATCCAGATGATGCCAATGGTCTTCTGCGCGTCGTTGCCGCCGTGACCGAGGCTGTAAGCGGCGGCCGAGACCAGTTGCAGGCGGCGGAACGTCTTGTCCACCCTGCGCGGCGTACTTCGGTTGCAGATCCAGGAAACCAACACCATCAGCGCGCCGCCGAGGAGGAAACCGAGCAGCGGCGCCACCAGGATGAAAGCCACTACCTTGCCGATGCCTGCCCAGACCAGGGATCCGGTGCCGGCCTTGGCCATCGCGGCCCCTGCCAATCCGCCGATCAGGGCGTGCGAGGAGCTTGACGGAATGCCGTAATACCAGGTGATGATGTTCCAGGCGATGGCACCGATGAGGGCGCCGAACACGACATAGTGGTCAACGATGGCCGGATCGATGGTGCCCTTGCCGATGGTGCTGGCTACCTTGAGCTGGAACACGGCTATCGCCGCGACGTTGAAAAAGGCCGCCCAGGCCACCGCGTGCTGCGGCTTGAGGACGCCGGTGGACACGATGGTGGCGATGGAATTCGCCGCGTCATGGAAGCCGTTCATGAAGTCGAAGGCGAGCGCCAGCAGCACCAGCACCACGATCACCGTCAGACTCATCTCTACCGCTTGCATGACGGCGGCTTAAGAATTCTCGAGGATGATGCCCTCGATGATGTTGGCCACGTCCTCGGCGCGATCGGTCACCGACTCCAGCAACTCGTAGATGCCCTTCATCTTGATCAGCTGGCGCACGTCCGCCTCGTCGCGGAACAGTTTGGTGATGCCGGTACGCATGGCGCGGTCGGCATCGGACTCCAGTTGATCGATCTCGCGGCAAAGCTTGAGCATGGCCGGCGCATTTTCCATCTTGTGCAAGAGGACGACGGCAGACCGCACCCTCTCGCAACTAGATGCAACGATGTCCGACAGTTGCCTGGCTTCCGGCGTCAGCTGGCGGATATCGTAGAGGTTCATGGCCTCGGCAAAATCATGGATCTGGTCGAGGATGTCGTCCATGCGCATGATCAGCTGATGGATCTCGTCGCGTTCGAGCGGCGTATTGAAGGACGTAT
>CAIZHL010000069.1 GCA_903932755.1 uncultured beta proteobacterium | reverse complement strand
GCTTGAGTCCCGTCACGCGCAGCCCCACCAGTTCGCACATGCGGCGGATCTGCCGCTTGCGGCCTTCGTTGAGGACGAAGCGCAACTGGTCAGGATTGGCCCAGGCCACCTTGGCCGGGCGCAGCTTTTTGCCGTCCAGTTCCAGTCCGTGGTTGAGCAGGGCCAGACCGCGCTCATCGAGAGCACCCTCCACCCGCACCAGATACTCTTTCTCCACCTTCGAATCGTCGCCGATCAATTGCCGCGCGATGCGGCCGTCCTGGGTCAGGACCAGCAAACCGGTGGAATCAATGTCGAGCCGCCCGGCCGGCGCCAGGCCCTTGAGGTGTGAAGGCTGGAAGCGCTGGTGATCGCCCGCCATCTGGGTCTTCGGCGTAATCAGGCTTGCCGCCGGCTGATGGCCGTCTTCGGCCTGGCCCGAAACATAGCTCATCGGCTTGTGCAGCAGGATGGTCGCCTGGCGCGCCTGCGTTGCGCGCGCCTCCGGCGCCAGCGTGATCACCGCATCGGCCGCCGCCCGGGTACCCAGCTGCGTCACGCGCTGGCCATCGACGAAGACCAGCCCGCGCTCGATATAGCCGTCCGCCTCGCGGCGCGAACAAAGGCCGCGCTCGGCAAGAAGTTTGGAAACCCGGATACCCTGCGTATCATTCATAACTTCAGATTCTATCCCGCACCCATGCTCAGCTATCGCCACGCCTTCCACGCCGGCAACCACGCCGACATCCTCAAGCATGTCGTGCTGACGCTGTGCCTGGAGCACATGAACACCAAGGACAAGCCCTACCTGCTGCTCGACACCCACGCCGGCGCCGGCCTCTACACGATCGACTCGGAACAGGCGAAGAAGACCGGCGAATACCTCGACGGCATCGCCCGGCTGTGGAACCGCATCGACCTGCCGGCGCCGATGAAGCCCTACATGGATGCGCTGCAGGCCTGCAGCGGCGGCCTCAAACTGCGCCGTTATCCCGGGTCGCCCTGGCTTGCCGCGCATTTCGCACGTGAGATCGACACGCTGCGCTTCTGCGAACTGCACTCGACCGACTTCGCCCTGCTGCGCCGCGAATTCAGGGACGCCGGGCGCCGCATCAAGGTGGAACAACACGACGGCTTCGAGGTCATGAAGGCCGCCCTGCCGCCATCCTCCCGGCGCGGCCTGGTGCTGATCGATCCTTCCTACGAGATCAAGAGCGACTACCCGCGCGTGGTCACGGCGCTGAAGGATGGACTAAAGCGCTTCGCCACCGGCACCTATCTGGTCTGGCTGCCCTTCCTGCCGACCATCGAAGCACACAGCCTGCCCGAAAAGCTGAAGAAGCTGCCTGCCGACTGGCTCTACGCCGGTCTCAGCGTGCGCGGCCCGGCCACCAAGGGGCATGGCATGCACGGCAGCGCGATGTTCGTCGTCAATCCGCCGTGGACCCTGAAGGCCGCGCTGGATGAAAGCCTGCCGTGGCTGAAGGACGTGCTGGCCGTGGACGAAAAAGCAGCTTGGGAGACGCAAGCATCCGCGAGCGGATCAGCGAAAGACGGTAGCGACCGATAGCGGCCGCTTCGAATTCACTGATCCTCAGGCTGGTTCCCGGCACCGGACCGCAGCGGCGCCCCATGCACATCGCCGCATCCGTTAACGTTGCGCGCCTTGAGTCGCCTCACAAGAACTCTCACGGCAACCGGCAGGTAAGCGATCGCCAAGCCGATCAGAACCACTGAGAGGATCCCGCTCCAGGATGCGGTTGGCACCCCGGAGCCAAGCGTCTCGGGATCCGGGTAGCGCCGGAAGCTATCTTCGCGGCGGAGAAATCCGTAATAGCTCGTGAATACCTGAAACGAAACCACAGCCTGGGCCCACAGGCAGTATCCCAGCGGAATCGTGCGCAGCAACAGAACGACGGAGAGCGCGAACCCGCTGCCGAGCAAGACCAGCAAGGTCGGACCAAGCCATGCGTTATGAGGGGACAGAAACAACCGGGGCGAGTCTTCGACCAGCAGGAACAGCGGCGGAACCGAGACCAAACCCAGCAGCACGATTTTGACAAGCAGCATGGCTAAAGACTTCTTCGGCATTCGTGCCCCCCTCCGTGACGGACAAGCAGTTCAGTTCCCCGGGCACACGACACTTCGACCAAGGCCGCCCGCCGTACCGTCAGCGCCGACTTTTACGAAGTGAGTTCCACCCGGTCGCGAAAGTGCTCCAGCGCTTCCGGGTTGGCCAAAGCCTCGACGTTCTTCACCGGATTGCCGTGCACCACGTTGCGCACGGCGAGTTCGACGATCTTGCCGCT
>CAIZHL010000068.1 GCA_903932755.1 uncultured beta proteobacterium | reverse complement strand
ATTACCAGGTAATGGGCCCCAATACCCGTGTCATCCAGGGCGACAAAGAGATTCCGCCACCACCCGTGCCAGCCACAATCGACGCGGGCAAGGTCTTTCTCCGCGATGGCCGCATCGATGCCGACAGCGTTCGTATTGCTTACGCTTTCCTGCCGGTAAAACCCGGTACGCCGCCGGTCGTGGTGCAGGTCGCGGAAACCCTGAAGAAGCGCGAGGCGCTTTCGGCCAGCATCATTTCCGGGGTGCTGCTGCCCCAGTTCGCCATCATTCCGCTGGCCGTGATCCTGGTCTACATGGGGCTGATGCGAGGCATCGCGCCCTTGCGCCTGCTGCAGGATCGCATCCACCGGCGCCGCCCGTCGGACCTGTCGCCGATACCTGCCACGCGCGTGCCGGAAGAGGTGCGTCCGCTGGTCATCGCCTTCAACCAGATGATGGGGCGCCTGGAAGAGAACCTGCAGGCGCAGCAGCGCTTCATCGCCCAGGCCGCGCACCAGATGCGAACGCCCTTGACCGGCCTCAAGACCCAGACCGAGATTGCGCTGTCGGAAACCGATCCGCAGCAAATGCGCCTCGCCCTGCAACTGATCGCCGAGAGCACGGATCGCGCCTCGCACATGATCAACCAGTTGCTGATCCTGGCGCGCGCCGAGGCCAGCCACGAAAAGCTGCATCAGGTGGTGCCGCTGGATCTCGATGCATTGGCCCGCAGCGTCACCGAGGAATGGGTGGTGCGCGCGCTGGCGAAGCGCATCGACCTCGGCTACGAGGACTGCGGCTGCAGCCTGATGATCAACGGCGTGCCGCTGCTGTTGCGCGAACTGCTGACCAATCTGGTGGACAACGCCATCAAGTACACACCGTCGGGTGGTCATGTCACGGTGCGCACCCGGGCCGATCGCCTGGCCATCATCGAGATCGAGGATGACGGCATAGGCATTCCCGTGGAAGAGCGCGAGAGCATCTTCGAGCGCTTCTACAGGGTGCTCGGTACCGACGCCGAAGGCAGCGGTCTCGGCCTGCCCATCGCCGCCGAGATCGCCGACCTGCATCAGGCCGTGATCGATCTGGAGAGCGGCCGCGACGGACGAGGCAGCCTGTTCCGCGTCAGATTTCCGCGCCTGCGGGAAGCCCGAGAAAATGCTGCACCGCATACTCGACCGAATCCAGGGGACTTCCCGATCGGTCTGTAAGCAAGCCTGTAAGTTTGGCGTCAGGATAATCGAAAAAAATATTTGGCATCTTGGGGCAATTGGCGCTGTTTCATGCCGTCGGCCGTGCAGCTCCAAGAACAAGGGCGATGCGCGACACGGGAAAAACCCGGGGTGCATCGCAGGAGCGACGGAACGGAAAGGTCCGTCGCATCGCCAAAATAGGAGGAGTGCCAGATGCAACTCACGGAGAAGCACAAGCAGTACTGGAACATCAACCTGAAGATAAGCTCGATCCTGCTTGTCCTCTGGTTTGTGGCCACGTTCGTCATGGGCTGGTATGCCCGCGAACTCAACGCAATCGAGATCATCGGTCCGTTGGGCTTCTACATGTCGGCACAGGGTTCGCTGATCATCTATGTCGCGATCATCTGGTATTACGCCCATTACATGAACAATCTGGACAAGGAATACGGCGTCCATGAAGGGGAGCTCGACTAATGGCTACCGTCCAAACCCAGTCCCAATTTACCGCCAACCTGAAGCGCTATTACAGCTTCTATACCGGCGGTTTCGTTGCCTTCGTCATCCTGGTCGGCATCCTCGAACAGATGGGCGTGCCGAACAAGATCCTCGGCTACATCTTCCTGTT
>CAIZHL010000067.1 GCA_903932755.1 uncultured beta proteobacterium | reverse complement strand
CGGCCAAGCCGTCCAAATTCCATCTGTCCTGCGGTACACTTTGGCATCGGCGGAACCCCGTTAATAATTGGCTTAGACACCTGTATTAACGCGCCTCACGGCTGTTCCGCCGACCTGCTTTCGTGAAATATTCGGGCTAAATACCTTGAAAATTTCAAGGTACCCGCTCAGGGAGGTGAAGCGGGAGACAGCGCGAACAGGAGTCCGCCACCGCCTGCTTACTATGATACGTAGTGTGCGTTAAAGTTCAAGCAATTCAGAAAATACTTCAAAGGCTAAGACAATGATTATAAAAGGTGTATTCCCTCATACCCGGATGCGCCGCATGCGCCGCGACGATTTTTCGCGCCGCTTGATGCGTGAGCACGCACTGTCTGCCGACGACCTGATTTATCCGGTTTTCGTTCTCGAAGGTGCGGCACGAACCGAGGTCGTCGCATCGATGCCCGGCGTCGAACGCATGTCGCTTGACCGTCTGTTGCCGGTGGCGGAAAAGGCCCTCAAGCTGGGCATACCGGCACTCGCGCTTTTCCCGGTGGTTGATGGCAGCAGGAAAACTCCCGGGGCGGAAGAAGCCTGGAATCCGGCCGGTTTGGTGCCCACGGTGGTAGCCCGTCTCAAGGCGGAGTTCCCGGAACTCGGCGTGATCACCGACGTGGCGCTCGACCCCTACACCAGCCACGGCCAGGACGGGCTGATCGATCCGGCCGATCCGCGCGGCTATGTGATGAACGACGAGACGCTGGAGGCGCTGGCGAAGCAGGCCCTGTGTCACGCCCAGGCCGGCGCCGACGTGGTGGCGCCTTCCGACATGATGGATGGCCGCATCGGCCGCATCCGCACCACGCTGGATGCGCAGAAGCTGATCCACACCCGCATCCTTGCCTACTCGGCGAAGTATGCGTCGGCCTTCTACGGGCCCTTCCGCGACGCCGTGGGTTCCGCCGGCAACCTGGGCAAGGGCAACAAGTACACCTACCAGATGGATCCCGGCAATACCGACGAAGCCCTGCGCGAAGTGGCGCTGGACATCGACGAGGGCGCCGACATGGTGATGGTCAAGCCGGGAATGCCCTACCTCGACATCGTGCGCCGCGTGAAGGACGAGTTCGGCGTGCCGACCTACGCCTATCAGGTCAGCGGCGAGTACGCGATGCTGAAAGCGGCGGCGCAAAACGGCTGGCTGGCGCACGACGAGGTGATGATGGAGGCGCTGCTGTCCTTCAAGCGCGCCGGCTGCGACGGCATCCTGACCTATTTCGCGCTCGAGGCGGCGACCCTGCTCAAGGCTTGAAAGTCGGCGCTGGCGCTACGGCGCTTGCCGCCGCGCCAGTGTTCAGCGGGCCAGCAGCGGCCACTGCGCCGGCCAGTGCGCCAGCGGATCGTCCCTGAAGCCGCTCTTGACGAAGCGGTGCCAGCGGCCGAGGACATGGCAGACCAGCAGGTCGGCGTGGGCGCCGAAGTCGTGATCGGCGGCCAGCGCTCCCTGCGCGGCGGCAATCTTGAGGCACTGCTTGAGCGTGGCCTCGATGCGGTCCAGCAACTGGTTGATCCGCGCCTGCAGGCGCGGGTTTTCATGCACCAGCGCATCGCCCACCAGCACCCGAGTCAGGCCGCGATTCTTTTGTGCGAAGCGCAGTAGTGAAGCGACGATCGCTTCCGCCTGCTTGAGCCCGGTCTCTTCGGCGGCCTCGATCTGGGTGATGACCGAAAACACGCCGGTCTCGATGAACTCGATCAGGCCTTCGTACATCTGCGCCTTGCTGGCGAAATGTCGGTAGAGCGCGGCTTCCGACACCTGCAGCTGCTTGGCCAGCAGCGCCGTGGTGACCTTGTCCGCCGCCGGACGCTCCAGCATTTCGGCGATGGTCTGCAGGATCAGGAGCTTCTTTTCACCAACCTTGGCGGCGCGGGCTTCGTTCATGGCGTATTCCCCGGAAATGGCCTACTTCGACTTGATCAAGGTGCCGACGCCTTCGTCGGTCAGGATTTCCAGCAGCAGCGCATGCTCGACGCGGCCGTCGATGATGTGGACGCCCTTGACGCCGCTTCTCGCCGCATCCAGCGCCGAGCTGATCTTGGGCAGCATGCCGCCGGAGAGCGTGCCGTCGGCCACCATTTCGTCGATCTGCTTGGGCGTGATGCCGGTGATCAGATTGCCCGACTGGTCGAGCACGCCGGGCGTATTGGTCAGCAGCACCAGTTTCTCCGCTTTCAGCACTTCTGCGATCTTGCCGGCGACGACGTCGGCATTGATGTTGTAGGTCTCGCCTTCGACGCCGACGCCGATCGGGGCAATCACCGGGATGAAGTCGCCGGTGTCGAGCAGGGCGATCAGGCTGGGGTCTATGGAAACGATGTCGCCGACCTGGCCGATGTCGATCAGGTCGCCCGGCGCGTCCTTGTTCTCCATCATCAGCTTCTTGGCGCGGATGAAATTGCCATCCTTGCCGGTGAGGCCCACGGCCTTGCCGCCGTGCTGGTTGATCAGGTTGACGATTTCCTTGTTCACCTGGCCGCCGAGCACCATCTCAACCAGGTCCATGGTTTCGGCGTCGGTGACGCGCATGCCCTGGACGAATTCGCCCTTCTTGCCGACGCGCGTGAGCAGGTTCTCGATCTGAGGCCCGCCGCCATGGACCACCACCGGGTTCATGCCGACCAACTTGAGCAGCACCACGTCGCGCGCGAAGCACTGCTTCAAGTGCTCGTCGGTCATCGCGTTGCCGCCGTACTTGACGACGATGGTCTTGCCGTGGAAACGTTTGATGTAGGGCAGGGCTTCGGCCAGGACTCCGGCTTTGGCGATGGGGGCGAGCTTTTCCGTCATGGTCTTGGGCGAGTGCGAGTGGTAACTTCGCCCATTCTAACGGTGGGAAAATAAAAACGGCGCAAGCCGCAGAATGCGCCGATCGGACACCGCGCCTGCTACGAGACGCGGCGTCCGCAACGCGAGTGCGGACGCCGTACCGTCAGCGCCGATTTTTCGCGGCGGCCGGCCCGGAAAGCGAAACCTATTGGATGGTGATCCGGCGTGCCTGGGTCGCGGCCTTCTTGGGCAGCAGCAGTTCCAGAACTCCATCCGTGTATTTGGCGGTCACCTGTGCCTCGTCGATCTCCTGCGCCAACTGGAAGTTGCGCGAAACCTTGCCGACATAACGCTCGGAACGCAGCACGCGCTCGCCTTCCCTGACATCCTTCTCTTCGCGCCGTTCTGCACTGATCGATACAACCGCGCCATCGATCGCGACGTGGATGTCTTCCTTTTTCACGCCCGGAACCTCGGCATGGACCAGGTAGTTCTTTTCCTGTTCCTTGACATCGATTTTCACCGCCGGCGCATCGCCGTCACCACCGAAGTCGACGGGACGAACGAAGAAGCCACGGAAAAAGTCATCAAGGGGATCACGACGGATAAGGTTGCTCATTTCATTCTCCTTTCTATCAGGTAGGTGGCTCCCGTCATCGGAGAAGCCTCACAAATCAGATAGGTGCCGGAAAAGAAATTTCAAGTCGTGCGGCGGGGCGGTTCCGTGGTGCCGACGCCAAGCCTTTGCGGCAGTTCCAGGATGGCGTCACGGTTGCTCCAGGAGAAGCAGGCCGCCGCCGCTTCCCGCCAGGGCAGCCAGCGCCAGGCGAGATGCTCGTCCGGTGCCAGGGTCACCGCCACCGGTTCCGGCAGGCAAAGGCTGAAGACGTGTTCCGTGTTCTCGGTGACGCCCGGGGCATAACGATGGCGCCATTCGGCAAAGATCTCGTAGCGGTTGGTCTTCTGCCAGTCGATGATCCCGGCTGCGTCTGCATCGATCCCGGTCTCTTCGAGCACCTCGCGGCGGGCTGTTGCGCAGAGCGTCTCGCCGTCTTCCTGGCTGCCGGTGACGGACTGCCAGAAACCCGGGTGGCGGGCGCGTTCCAGCAGCAACACGTCCAGCGCCGGCGTGTGAATCACCACCAGCACCGAAACCGGATTTTTGTAGGGCATTTGAACCCGCTAATCGGGTTGGCTCACCGTCGGCAGCCAGGCGATGCCGTCGGCCTGCATGTCGACCAGGCACCAGAACGGTACGCCATCCTCGCGCCAGGTGTCCGCGGCTTCCTGGAATACCTGCATCAGCGCGACGAAGTCGGTCTCGGCGCGGCCGTGGATGCCGTCGCAATGGTCGAGGATGACCACATAGCCGACCGCGGGCAGCCAGCCCATGTCTAGCAGGCTGTCGGTCAGCGCGTCCCAGTTGTGGCCGAACCATTGCGGAAAACGCAGTCCCCTGGCCACGGCATCCAGCATTTCTTCCTTGTTGCGCGCTGCGGCCAGGTCGACGTGCAGGACCAGGCAACCGGCGGCCCCGGCTCCGGCCAGCAACTTGTCGCGAGGTCCGTGCGGCAGATGGTGCACACCCGCGGCGGCGGCATCTGCGAACAGGCTTTCGTAGTGGGCAATGCTCATCGTTCTATCCGGCGGAAGCTCTTGTAGTGATCGGCAGTGTAGTAAAACGCCGCGGGCGGCTTGTCGCCGGTGACGATGCGCCGCGCGCCGCGATCACGGCTGCCCGGTGTGGGTACGGTGTATTCGCGATAGTAGCCGCGCGGCTGGTCGGGCAGGCGGCCTTCGCGATTCTG
>CAIZHL010000066.1 GCA_903932755.1 uncultured beta proteobacterium | reverse complement strand
TGGTGGCGGAATCGACAAACCTCGCGCAGGGCGAGAAATGGCCGGCAGCCGCATCAAATCTGGATTTGCGGTGCAGCATGGGCTTGGGTAACATTATACATTTTGGTTCCGGCATAAGGTCCGCTTGCGCTGACCCTGGCCTTCCCTGAAACGCATAGTTCGACGGTGCCCGCCCTGGCTGGCGCCCTGCAGAAAGGACGGTTGCTCATGCAGCCCGTAAATAAATCCGCCAAGCTCAACAACGTCTGCTACGACATTCGCGGGCCGGTACTCGCCCGCGCGCGGCAGATGGAAGAGGAAGGCCACAAGATCATCAAGCTGAACATCGGCAATCTGGCCGCCTTCGGCTTCGATTCCCCCGAGGAAATCCAGCAGGACATGATCCGCAACCTGCCGAGCGCGGCGGGCTACGTCGATTCGAAGGGGATATTTTCCGCGCGCAAGGCGGTCATGCATTACACGCAGCAGAAGCGCATCAAGGGTGTGACGATCGAGGACATCTACATAGGCAATGGCGTTTCCGAACTGATCGTGATGGCCATGAACGCCCTCCTCGATACCGATGACGAAGTCCTGGTGCCGGCCCCTGACTATCCGTTGTGGACGGCGGCGGTGAGCCTCTCCGGCGGCACGCCGCGCCACTACCTTTGCGACGAAGGGGCGGGCTGGATGCCTGATCTGGCCGATATTCGCGCCAAGATCACGCCGCAGACGCGCGCCATCGTTATCATCAATCCCAACAACCCGACCGGCGCCCTGTATCCGGACGATGTGCTGAAGGAAATCATCGAGATCGCCCGGCAGAACGACCTGATCATCTACGCCGACGAGGTTTATGACAAGGTCCTTTACGACGGCGCGACCCATACCTCCATCGGGTCCCTGTCGGAGGACGTGCTTACGATCACATTCAACGGCCTGTCGAAAAACTATCGCTCCTGCGGCTATCGTGCCGGCTGGATGATCGTCTCCGGCGAAAAGAAGCATGCGCGAGACTACATCGAAGGCCTCGACATGCTGGCCTCGATGCGCCTGTGTGCCAACGTGCCCGGGCAGTGGGGTATCCAGACGGCGCTGGGCGGCTATCAGAGCATAGATGACCTGGTTTCACCCGGAGGCCGGCTGTGCAGGCAGAGGGACATTGCCCACGAACTCATCACCGCCATCCCCGGCGTCAGTTGCGTCAAGCCCAAGGCCGCGCTGTACATGTTTCCGCGCCTGGACCCGAAAATGTACCCGATCGCCGATGACCAGGAATTCATCTCCGAACTTCTGACCTCGGAAAAGGTATTGCTCGTCCAGGGCACGGGCTTCAACTGGCCGCATCCCGACCATTTCCGCCTTGTCTTCCTGCCGCACGAGGACGACCTGCGCGAGGCCGTCGGCCGCATTGCGCGCTTTCTCGACAGTTATCGAAAGCGCCATGGCAACTAATGTGTCGGTGCTCGACGTGACCGGCAGCGATGGCAGCGTGGTCGAGCAGGAATGGCTGATCTGCGCCGAGCCGGTGCACCGGCAATTGCGCGACGGTTTGCCGTCCGACTATGCCGGTCGTCTGCGTGCGGTGTTCGGCAACGGCGCGCGCATGAGCGTGGCTACGGAAGCGCAGGCCGTGCGCGGCCTTGCCCTGTGGCGGGTGATCGAGAATACCTACGAGGGTCGCCGGCTGTATGTCGACGACCTGGTGACCGACGCGGCGCATCGCTCGCGCGGTATCGGCCGGGCCTTGCTGCATCATCTCGAGCGACATGCGAAGGACATGGAATGCGACGTTCTGGCGCTTGATTCGGGCACTCAGCGGACCGATGCCCACCGCTTCTATTTTCGTGAAGGCATGGTGATCCCGTCCTTCTGCTTTAGGAAAAACCTGAAATGAAACCCATCAATGTAGGACAGCGCAATCGGTGTGTTGATCGAGAAGCCAAGCAGGCCGG
>CAIZHL010000065.1 GCA_903932755.1 uncultured beta proteobacterium | reverse complement strand
TCCTCAGGCGCTTCATGCAGACCGTGGACATCAAGCCGCAGCAGAAGGTGCTCGACGTTTGCGCCGGCACCAACGCCATCGGCTGCGCCCTGCTCAAGCGCGAGCCGACGCTGGATGTGCATGCCATGGACCGCAGCGCCGAGATGCAGGCCGTCGGCCAGGAAAACGCCAGGGCGCTCGGCTTCACGATCAAGAGCACCATCGGCGACGTGCATGTGCTGCCCTTCCCGGACAACCACTTCGATGTCGTCACGCTGCAGTTCGCCTCGCGCCACCTGCGCGTGCGCGAGGTGTTCACCGAAATCCTGCGCGTACTGAAGCCCGGCGGCCACTTCCACCACTCGGACATGCTGCGCCCGCGCAATCCGATCGTGAAGAACCTCTACTACGCCTACCTCAAGACCTGCCTCAATTTCACCAGCCTGATCGTCGGCAGCAGTCCGGCGGCGACCCGCTTCAAGCAGTATTTCATCGACGCGCTGGACCTGTTCTATTCGGCCGAGGAGTTGTCGATCGTGCTGCGCGAACTGGGTTTCGTGCAGGTTAGCGTCGATACCGTGTTCCACGGCATGATCGGTTTCCATCGCGCGGTGAAGCCCGAAAAGGCCTGACACCGACAATTAGTGCCATGGATGGTATTCTTTTCACCTGCATTGACGTTAATCAAGTGTCGGACACGATTTTGTAGCAAGCTCCGCGCCCAAAAGTTTTCCAAACATTTTTCGGAGTGACCCCATGAAAATCAAGACTTCCCTGCTGCTGACCGGATCGCTGTGCTTTGCCTTGTCCGCCATGACTCCCGCACATGCGGCGGTCGATGCCGGCGCCGCCCAGGCCCTGGCCAAGAAGAACGACTGCACCAAATGCCATGCCCCCGACAAGACCAAGAAGGGCCCCAGCTACAAGAAGATCGCCGCCAAGTACAAGGAAAAGAAGCTCACCGAGAAGGATGCCATCAAGCAGATGACCGAAGGCAAGAAGGTCAAGCTCGAGGACGGCACCGAGGAGGATCACAAGATCATCGAAACCAAGGATCCGAAGGAGTTGAGCAACATCGCCCAGTGGATTCTCTCGCACTGATGTCGCTGTAGATCGCCGGGGCCTGTGCTACAGGCCCCGGCGTTGTTTTGTGGTCTAGCCGTTCGTGCGCGAACCGGGCAGAAAATAACCAGTAGCGGGGAATGCGGATCATGCGTACCAGTCAATTTGCAGGGTGGATGGCGGCGGCCGTGTGTGTTGCCGGAATCCTGGGCGGTGGACCGGCACTTGCCGCTGCCGCCAGGGAAGCGGCCCCCGTGGCGGCGGTTTCGCTCGACAACGCGACTTGCCTGAAATGCCACGACGGAAGGAAGGGCAAGCTGGAAATGCTTGCCAGCAACGGCGAAAAGCGCGCGGTCAAGAAAGTCGTTCCCGGCAAATACGCCGAGAGCGTGCACGGCGATATGGATTGCGTCGCCTGCCACCTCGAAATCACCGACAGCACGTCGCCCCACAAGCCATCGACGACGGTCAAGAAGGCCGAGTGCGCGCAGTGCCACCTCGACCTCTGGGAAGAAACCAAAAAGCTCGGCAAGGCGGCCGAGAAGCCGCGGCTGGGCATCGTCGCCGACAACGTCGCCGCCTACCGCAACTCCTTCCACGCCAAGCCCGACAAGGACGATCCGACCAAACAGATGGCGATCTGCAGCGATTGCCACGACGTGCATACCTTCGACGTGCCGCCGCGCGGCACCCAGGAACGCAAGGAATGGCACCTTGCCGTGCCAACCATCTGCGGCAAATGCCATGAAGATCACCTGGAGGAATGGGGCGAATCCATCCACGGCAAGGAAGCCACCGGGAAGAAGAACCTGAAGACCGCGGTCTGTTCCGACTGCCACACCACCCACGACATCCTCGGCAGTTCGACCGACAAGGCCAAGCTCGCGATCACCGCCAGTTGCGGCGACTGCCACCAGGACTATTTCAAGTCCTACAAGGCGTCCTATCACGGCCAGGTGAACACTCTCGGCTACGCCTACACGGCCAAGTGCTTCGATTGCCACGGCAGCCACGGCATCGAACCGTCGAAGGACCCCAAGTCGAAGATGCACGAGAAAAACCGGCTCAAGACCTGCCAGAAGTGCCACAGTGGCAAGGAAGGCAAGCCGCCGCTGGCCACCGCCGGTTTCCTCAGCTTCAGCCCGCACGGCAACAGCCACGACTTCGACAAGTATCCTGAAATCTGGATCACCACCAAGGCCATGGTCGCCCTGCTGGTCGGCGTATTCGCCTTCTTCTGGCTGCACTCCGGCCTCTGGTGGTATCGCGAGTATGCCGATCGCAAGGCGGGCAAGCACGTGCCGCACGTCATGACCGACAAGCTGCCGCCCGAGTTCGCCGCCAAGCATGTCCGGCGCTTCGGCCCGATGTGGCGCATCGCGCACCTGGCGTTCGCACTCAGCGTGATGACGCTGGTGCTGACCGGCATGGCGGTGTTCTTCCCCGAGACCGGCTGGGCCAAATCGGTGATGGCGGCCTTCGGCAGCCCGAAGGTGGCCGGACAGGTGCATCGGTTCGCCGCCTACACCATGCTCGGCATTTTCGCCATCCACCTGGTCGCGGTTTCGATCGCCATTCTGCGCAAGTGGAAGGACTTCAAGTTCTTCGGCCCCGATTCCTTCGTGCCGAACTGGAAGGACATGTACGACATGATCGGCATGTTCAAGTGGTTCATCGGCAAGGGCGAGCGCCCGCGCATCGAGCGCTGGTCCTACTGGGAGAAGTTCGACTACTGGGCGGTGTTCTGGGGCATGGCGATCATCGGCGGCAGCGGCATGATGCTGGCCTTCCCGCACGTGGTTGCCGCCTACCTGCCGGGCTGGGTGTTCAACGTGGCGATGGTGGTGCATGGCGAGGAAGCCATACTCGCCGCCGTGTTCCTGTTCACGGTGCATTTCTTCAACAACCACTTCCGCCCCGACAAGCTGCCGCCGCCCGATGTGGTGATGTTCACCGGCACCCAGTCGCTGCAGGAGTTCAGGCACGAACACCGGGCGCAATACGACCGGCTGGTCGAAACCGGGCAGTTGGAGAAGTACCTGGTCGATGCGCCGTCGGCGCCCTTCACGCTGGCCTCGAAGATTCTCGGCCTGGTCCTGATCGCCATCGGCCTGACGCTGCTGGGGATGATCGTCGTCGGCTTCCTCAGCGGCGGCGGGCACTGATGGCAAAGGCGGTTGCGGCGACGGTGCTTCTGCTGGGCGTCGCCGCGACCGGCCTGGCGCGGGCACAGGTCGATGCCGAGGCCGCCCAGGCGCTGGCGAAGCGGAACGACTGCTTCAAGTGCCACGCCATCGACAAGACCAAGAAAGGTCCCGCCTACAAGCGCGCCGCCGCGCGACTGAAGACCAAGCCCGACGGCGTTGAGGTGATCGTCGATCACCTCACCAGCGGTCGCCTGGTCGAACTGGAAGACGGCACGACCGAAAAACACAAGGTCGTCGATACCACCGACCCGGCGGAGCTAAAAAACCTCGCTCGCTGGATACTTTCGCTTTGAAGGTTTGCGGGTTGTTTTGAGAAAGTCGGCGCCAACGCTACGCCGAAACCACACTGGTTTCAGCGGCAACTGACGCTCGCCTTCGCGGGCCGAATGAATTGGCGCCGCGACGGACACCCCTAATTCGCGTCGTAGTAATAAGCCTTGTTCGGCACCTGCGCCGCTGCGGTTTCCTTCATCGCCTGCAGCGCCTGCGGCGGCTTGTCCCACCACAGGGCGCGGCCTTTCTGCTGTTCCGTCTTTTCCTCGGGATGCTTTTCCATCCATTCGCGCATGAACTTGGTGTGCTCTGATTCGTAGAGGGCCATGGGGTGTCCTTTCGGGTGGGTTGGGATTCTCAGTGTTTCTTTTCGACGTAGCGGGCGATGCGCACCACCTCGGGCACGCGCCGCAGCGCGCGCAGGATGCGGGCAAGGTGTACGCGGTCGGACACCTGCAGGGTGAAAAACAGCGTGGTGGCTTCGCCGCTGTCGTCGTCCATGCTGATGTTGACGATGTTGGAATCGGCTTCGGCGATCCAGGCGGCGAGCCGCGCCAGGACGCCGCGCACGTTCTTCGCCACGACGCGGATTCTGGCTTCGAACATGTCGGCGATGTCGGCTTCCCATTCGACGTCGATCCAGTTGCCGCGCTCGCTGCGCAATTTGGCGATGGCCGTGCAGTCGTGGGTATGCACCACCAGGCCCTGCCCCTTGCGGATCAGGCCGACGATGGGGTCGCCCGGAATCGGCCGGCAGCAGTCGCCGAGCTTCACCGCAACGCCTTCCGGACCGTGGATCAGGATCGCCTGGTGGCCGGGGCCCTTGTTCGCGACGGTGACGTCGGCCTCGACGCCTTCCGCCAGGCGGCGCGCGACTATGGCCGGCAGGCGCTTGCCGAGGCCTATCTCGGCCAGCACGGCCTTCTGCGAACGGGCGCCCGAGGCGCGCTTGAAGCGGTCCCAGGCCTGTGCCGGCAGTTTGGCCAGGGCCAGGCCCAGATCGCGCAGGGCATGCGACAGCAGGCGTTCGCCCAGCGCCGCCGATTCTTCGGCCTGCTTGGTATTGAGGAAGTGGCGGATCTTGGAGCGCGCCCGCGCGCTCTTGACGTAGCCCAGCCAGGCCGGGTTGGGCGCGGCGTTGGGCGCGGTGATGATCTCGACCCGGTCGCCGTTGCGCAGCTCGGTGCGCAGCGGCATGGTTTCGAAATTGATGCGGCAGGCGACGCAGCGGTCGCCGACGTCGGTATGTACGGCATAGGCCAAATCCACCGGTGTCGAGCCGCGCGGCAGGGCGAAGATCTTGCCCTTGGGGCTGAAGACGTAGACCTCGCCGGGGAACAGGTCGACCTTGACGTGTTCGAGGAATTCCGAGGAATCGCCGCTGGTCGACTGCAGTTCGACCAGCGACTGCAGCCAGGTATGGGTCTTCTTCTGCAGCTGGCCGATCGCCGTTTCGTCCTTGTACAGCCAGTGCGAGGCAACGCCGGATTCGGCGACATGGTGCATGTCGGCGTCGCGGATCTGGATTTCCACCGGCGTGCCGAAGGGGCCGATCAGCGTGGTGTGCAACGACTGGTAGCCGTTGGCCTTGGGGATCGCGATGTAGTCCTTGAACTTGCCCGGCACCGGCTGGTACAGCGCGTGCAGCGCGCCCAGCGCCAGGTAGCAGGTAGGGCGATCCTTGACCACGATGCGGAAACCATAGATGTCCAGCACCTGGGAAAAGGACAGGTGCTTGTCGCGCATCTTGCGGTAGATGCCGTAGAGATGCTTCTCGCGGCCCTTGACGTCGGCGTCGATGCCGGCGGACGGCAATTCCTCGCGAATCGCTTCGAGGATCTTGCCGACCACCTCGCGCCGGTTGCCGCGCGCACCCTTGACGGCCTTGGCCAGCACGCGGTAGCGCAGCGGATGGGCATGGCGGAAAGCCAGTTCCTGCAGTTCGCGATAGAGCTCGTTCAAGCCCAGGCGGTTGGCGATCGGGGCGTAGATGTCGAGCGTTTCGCGCGCGATGCGACGCCGCTTTTCGGCCCGCATGGCATCCAGGGTGCGCATGTTGTGCAGCCGGTCGGCCAGCTTGATCAGGATCACGCGCACGTCGCGCGCCATGGCCAGCAGCATCTTGCGGAAGTTCTCCGCCTGCGCTTCCTCGAAACTCTGGTGTTCGATGCGATCGAGTTTGGAGACGCCATCGACCAGATCGGCGGCAACCTGGCCGAAACGTTCGGCGATCTGGTTCTTGGTGATCGCCGTGTCTTCCATCACGTCGTGCAGCAACGCGGCGGTCAGGGCGTGCGCGTCGAGATGCCAGCCGGCCAGTGCTTCGGCCACGGCCAGCGGATGCGAGATGTAGGGTTCGCCGCTGATGCGCTGCTGGCCGCGATGGGCGGCATCGGCAAATACGTAGGCGGCGCCGACGCGGG
>CAIZHL010000064.1 GCA_903932755.1 uncultured beta proteobacterium | reverse complement strand
TCGCTGTCCGAAAATCTCGGCAAAGCGAGGCGCGAATTATCCGACAAACTCGGCCGTCCCACAATCTCCGACGCCGATGTGCCGGAATCCGGTCTTCGGGCAGCAATTGCATTGGCGGCATCGGCGGGCACTTCGCCTTCGCGGCAATGGCGGGTTCATAGACATGAATGCCACAGCGATGGCGCACATTGGAAACGGGGACATGCAACAAACGGTGTGGGACCAAGCTTCGCAATGCAGCCTATAATCAAGCCATGGTGCAGAGCAGCAATCCTGGCGACAACACCCCGAAGCCCCGCCTGGCGGCGGTCTCGGTGGCAGCCATGGGCGTGGTCTATGGCGATATCGGCACCAGTCCGCTGTACACCATGAAGGAAGTCTTCAACGGCCCCCACGCGGTGGCGGTCACCCCGGACAACCTGCTCGGCATCCTTTCGCTGATCTTCTGGGCGCTGACCATCACGGTGTCGCTCAAGTATGTAATGTTCATCACCCGTGCCGACAATCGCGGCGAAGGCGGCATCATGGCGCTGACATCGCTTGCGCTGCGCTCGCAGGGGGCGGGACCGCGCATGCTGTGGCTGATGTCCATCCTGGGAATATTCGGCGCCGGCCTGTTTTACGGGGATGCCGTTATCACGCCCGCGATGTCGGTACTTTCCGCCGTAGAGGGGCTGGAAGTCGCCACGCCGATGTTCAAGCCCTATATCGTACCCATCGCCATCGGCATCCTCTGCGGCCTGTTCATCTTTCAGCCGCGCGGCACGGCCAGCGTGGGCGCCCTGTTCGGACCCGTGATGCTGTTCTGGTTCGGCACACTCGGCGTGCTGGGCATCTGGAACATCCTGAAGCACCCTGACGTCATCGCCGCCATCAACCCGTGGTACGCGGCGCACTTCTTCCTCGAAAACCGCTCTCACGCGTATCTGGCCCTGGGCGCAGTCGTATTGGCGATCACCGGCGGCGAGGCGCTGTACGCCGACATGGGACATTTTGGCCGGCGCTCCATCAAGTGGGCGTGGCTGGGCTATGTATTTCCCTGCCTGTACCTGAACTACCTCGGTCAGGGCGCGCTGATCCTCGACAATCCGACCGCAGTGAAGAATCCCTTCTTCATGCTGGTCCCGGAAGAACTGCTTTATCCCATGGTCGCCCTGGCGACGGCAGCGGCCGTCATCGCCTCGCAGGCCGTCATCTCCGGCGCCTTCTCGCTCACCAGCCAGGCCATGCAGCTCGGCTATTGTCCGCGGATTCATGTCAGGTTCACCTCGGAACGCGAAAAGGGACAGATCTACATCCCCAACATCAACTGGCTGCTGTTGCTGGCGGTGATCATCCTGGTGCTTGGCTTCAAGTCATCATCGAACCTGGCTTCGGCCTACGGGATAGCGGTCACCCTGACCATGATGATCGACACCCTGCTGGCCTTTGTCGTGGTGCGCGCCCTGTGGAACTGGAACTGGCTGCAGGCCGGGCTGTTCCTGGCGCTGTTCCTGGTAGTCGACTTCGCCTTCTTCTCGGCGAACCTGGTCAAGGTCTTCGATGGCGGCTGGTTCCCGCTGGTGCTCGGTCTGGGCATATTTATCCTGTTCGCCACCTGGAAGCGCGGCCGCGCCCTGCTTTACGAAAAGCTCCAGCAGGACTCCATGCCGCTCGATGCCTTCCTCTCCAGCCTGCAGTTCGGCGGCCCGCATCGCGTGGCCGGCACCGGCATATTCATGACCACGCGTCCCGACGGCGTGCCGCGCGCCATGCTGCACAACATGCTGCACAACAAGGTGCTGCACGAGCGGGTGATCCTGCTCAACGTCAACCTGCAGGACATCCCCCACGTCGATGAAGCCGAGCGGATGGTGGTCGAGGAACTCACCAACGGCTTCTACCGCGTGATCCTGAACTACGGCTTCAAGGACGATCCCAATATTCCTCTGGCGCTCGAATCCTGCGGCAGCCGCGGCATGGCCCCCGTTGAAATCATGGAAACCTCTTTCTTCCTCGGCCGTGAAACCATCGTCCCCAACCGCGTGCCGTCCATGCCGCTCTGGAGACAGATCCTGTTCATGTGGATGTTCCGCAACGCCGGCACGGCGACGGACTTCTTCAAGCTGCCGACCAATCGCGTCGTCGAACTCGGCACCCAGGTCGAACTTTGATCCCGGCCGCGGGAACGCGCTGATCAGGCAGGCATTTGTCATTGCGGTGAAAGCCGCAGTGCACAAACTCCACAACAATGGACGCCAAGCGTCCCCGGCATGACGACTTGTTCGGCAATGCTCCCGATGGCAATCCTCATGGCGGAAGTCACCGTTATCGGCCGGGCTTGCGACAGCGCAAATCGACTGCGAAACGGCCTTGAATCAGGGCCGCTGATTTCGCCATCACCACACGTGATTTGCCAAGAATCAAAAACGCACGAAGAATGCGCTATTCTGCAATGAGCTTTTAAACCTAAAGAGTAGTTACTCGACGAGAGGAGGAGGACATCCCATGAACACAACCCGCAGAACGGTACTCAAGGGCGCCACGGCCAGTGGCGTACTGGCCGGCCTGATTGCTGCAGGCGCCTTGCGCCCGACCCAGGTGATGGCTGCCGAGTGGAACAAGACTGCGTTTGAGGCGAAGGACACGGCCGGGGCGCTCAAGGGCCTCGGTGCCGCAGCGCCGGCCGAAAGCAAGGACCTGATCCTCAAGGTTCCGGACATCGCCGAAAACGGCGCGGTGGTGCCCGTGGATGTGATCAGCAACATCCCCAAGACGACGTCCATCGCAATCATGGTCGACAAGAACCCGCAGCCGCTTTGCGCCCAGTTCGATTTTGCCAATGGCGCCCTGGCCGAGGCTTCGGCGCGTCTGAAGATGGGCCAGACATCACTGGTCAAAGCCGTCGCCAAGGCAGACGGCAAGTTCTACACGACGCAAAAGGAAGTCAAAGTCACCGTCGGCGGCTGCGGCGGCTGAGCAAACACAACGGACAAAGAGGAAAACACCATGGCAGATCCGATGAAGATTCGCGCCCAATTGAAGGGTGACGTGGCAGAAATTCGCATCCTGATGGGACACCCGATGGAAACCGGCCAGCGCAAGGACGCCGCCGGCGCCACCGTGCCCGCTCATTTCATCCAGTCGATGACCGTCGATGTCGCAGGCAAGCGGGTAATCGACGGCCAGATTGGCACGTCGGTATCGCGCAACCCGGTCTTCGGCTTCAAGATGAAGGGTGCCAAAGCCGGCGACAAGGTCGTCGTGAACTGGGTAGACAACAAGGGTGAAAAGAGAAGCGACGAAGCTGCAGTAGCCTGAGCGCTTGATCGGCGAATAAAAACCCGGGCGGGATACACCTGCCCCATTCCTTGACAGGAGGAGACCATGAAGCAAAACATCATTGGCGCGATATGCGCCTTGGCGGTGATGGGCGGCGCGTTCGCTCAGACCCCCAAGAAGCCGGCGGCAAAGGCCGCTGCGGCACCCGCAGCCGAGGCGAAGGATGCCGCGACGCTCGAGTTCGAGAAATTCCGCGCCGAAATGGAGGACAGCAACACGGCCGAGCTTTTTGAAGCCAAGGGTCAGGAACAGTGGAAGGCCAAGCGCGGCCCGAAGAACGTGGCGCTGGCCGAAAGCTGCGACCTGGGCCAGGGTGTCGGCAAGGTTGAAGGCGCCTATGTGAAGATGCCGCGCTACTTTGCCGATGCGGACGCGGTGATGGACGCGGAACGGCGCATCGTCTGGTGCATGGTGGAGAAGCAGGGCTTCAAGTTCGAAGATATCGCCAAGCAACCATTCGCCAACGAAACCTCCACCCCCGACATTACCAACCTGGTCACCTATGTTGCCGGCCATTCACGCAACATGAAGATCGCCGTGCCGCTCAACGATCCCAAGGTGCGCAAGGCCTACGAGACCGGCAAGGAAATCGCCGCCTACCGTGCCGGCCCCTACGACTTCTCCTGCAACACCTGCCACGGCACGGACGGCAAGCGCATCCGCATGCAGAACCTGCCCAACCTCAGTACGCCCAAGGGCGCGCTGGCGGGCGTTCAGGGCTGGCCCGGCTATCGCATGACCGGCGGCGTAATGCTGACCCACCAGTGGCGCATGGGCGACTGC
>CAIZHL010000063.1 GCA_903932755.1 uncultured beta proteobacterium | reverse complement strand
GGTGTTCCACAACGGCCCGCAAAAGGTCTTCGTCGCCCTCGACTACACGCCGCTGGTGTTGCACTTGGCGCCCGACGGCGCGCTGACGACGCACACCGGACTTGCGGCGGGCGCGCCGAGTGCGGCCTTCCTCGACGATGAGGGAAACGCCTTGCTCCACGTCGGCGCCGGCATCGGCCTACTCGACGACCGTGACCTGCCCGCCTTCCTGGCCGCCTGCTGCGATGCGAGCGGGGGCATCGCGAGCGAGTCTGCGCTGCTGGCCACCATTCAGGGCGGATCGGGCATCCGCTGGCGCGATCTGCCGCTGCAGTCAGTCCGCCGCGCCGACCTGCCGCTCCGCTTCAGTTTCCGGCCCGACCCCGCGCCCTGAAGCAGGCTTCGGGCGCCGGGCGTCAGGCGCAGGAATCGTCGCCCCGGTAGGCCAGGATCGGCCACAGATATTCCCAGGCCTGGCCCGAACACATTGCCTGGCACTGCTGGAATGCCACGGTGACGCGCTCGCCTTGTTCCCATACGTGAACCACGCAGCGGTTGCCCCGATGAGTCATTTCCACATTCGGCAGTTCACGCGTCTGGCGAAAGTTTTTAAGGTTGAAAATGCAACTGCCGCGCTGCGGGATATTTACGCGCGCTTCGAAGGCGCTCACCCGAGCCTCCTCGACGGCGATTTTCAGTTCGCCGTTGTAGCCGGTCTCGTCGCGAAAGCGGCACTCGGTCTTCAGGTTCAGCGCCCGGGTCGGAATCGGCCCGGGCTTTTTCGCCCTCGCCTTGGCGGCCACCGGCGGCACCTGGGGAGGTTGTGCAACAGACGCCGACGGCGTCGCCACCTCGACCACCGGCGCCTCGCTTGGCGGGGACGGCGTTGCGCAGGCACCAAGGAAGGCGAGGGGCAAGAGCAGGGCGGGGCGAAGGTGCATGTCTGGGGCCGGTCGATCCACACGTGTGCAGAGCGGGAATTATCCTCGTTCTGCAGGATGAAATCGGTGCGCCAAATGTAAGCGGGGAATTCGACATCGGGACAGCATCTGCATCGCCGTCCCGCCAGCGCCGACTTTTCGCCAGGCTTCATCAGCAGCCGTTTTCCAGGTCCCTGATTCCCCCCAGAGCAAAGCGCGACGAAATATCGCGGCCGCAGGGCAGGGCGCCTGCGTCCATACGATAATTGGCCATGACTACCGAGCTTCCGAATCCCGCGCCCGCTACCCGTCGCTTGTCGACGCTGCGTGGCCTCTTGCCTTTCCTGCGGCCCTACCGGGGACGCATCGCGCTGGCCTTCGTGTTGTTGTGCGTCGGTTCGGCGACCATCCTGCTGGTGCCGCTGGCGTTTCGCGACCTGATCGATTTCGGCTTCGGCGACAGGGAACGCGCGAGTGGCGGCCTGCTCGGCACATTGAGCCTGAACGGGCATTTCCTGGCCCTGTTCGGCCTCGCCAGTTTCTGGGCACTGGCCATATCGGCGCGCTTCTACATCGTGTCGTGGATCGGCGAACGGGTCACCGCCGACTTGCGCAACGCCGTCTATCAGCGCGTGCTCGGGCAATCACCGCAGTTCTTCGAGACGCTTCAAACGGGGGAAGTACTGTCGCGGCTGACCGGCGACACGACGCTGATCCAGACCGTGGTCGGCAGTTCGATTTCCATGGGGCTGCGCAGCCTGTTCCAGTTCATCGGCGGCATGGTGATGCTGGCCGTCACCAGTTTTTACCTGTTTTCGCTGAACCTCGGCCTGATGGCTTTGCTGACCCTGCCCATCATCGCCATCGGCCGCCGGGTCAAGAAACTGTCGCGCGAATCGCAGGACCGGATCGCCGATGCCTCCGCCCTGGCCGGAGAAATACTCAACGCGATGCCGACAGTGCAGGCATTTACCCAGGAAAAACAGGAAGCGGGGCGCTTTGCCGAACGCACGGAAAGCAGCTTCGTCACCGCCATCCGGCGCACCCGGGTGCGCTCGGCGCTGACCGTGCTGATCATTACGGCGGTGATGGGCACCATCATTTTCGTGCTGTGGATAGGCGCGCGCCAGGTCCATGAAGGCATCCTGACCGGTGGGCAACTCGCATCCTTCGTGCTGTACGCGGCGCTGGTGGCGGGCGGCGTCGGCACCATGGCGGAGGTGTGGGGCGACGTCATGCGTGCCGCCGGGGCGACGGAGCGGCTGCTGGAACTGCTGCACGCTGAACCGGCGATCCGGGAAGTCCCGCGGCCCGAGACGCCGGTTCATCCGGCGCAGGCGCGGATCAGTTTCGAGCAGGTGGTTTTCAGCTATCCGGCGCGCTCGCAAATACGGGCACTGGACAAGATCAACCTGGAAATTGCTCCCGGGGAAAGCGTCGCCCTGGTCGGCCCGTCGGGAGCGGGAAAGACCAGCCTGTTCCAGTTGCTGCTGCGTTATTACGAAGTTTCCGGCGGCAGCATTCGCCTCAACGGGCAGGATATCCGCCAACTCAGCCTGCACGACCTGCGCGGCGGCATAGCCATCGTGCCGCAGGATCCGGTGATCTTCTCCGCCAATGCCATGGAGAACATACGTTACGGCCGCGCCACGGCGAGCGACGAAGAAGTGATCCAGGCGGCACGGGCGGCACTGGTCGAGGAGTTCATCGAGCGCCTGCCGGATGGCTACCGGACATTCCTCGGCGAGCGCGGCACGCGCTTGTCAGGCGGCCAGCGCCAGCGCATTGCCATCGCGCGGGCGATCCTGAAGGGCGCTCCCATGCTGTTGCTCGACGAAGCGACCAGCGCACTCGATGCCGAATCCGAAATACTGGTTCAAAAGGGTCTGAATGCCGCCATGAAGGGTCGCACCACCTTGATCATCGCCCATCGCCTGGCCACCGTGCAGATGGTCGATCGGATCGTGGTAATGGAACACGGGCGCATCGTCGAGACCGGAACACCGGAGGATCTGCGTGGGCAAGGCGGGCTGTATGCGCGCCTTGCGGCTCTGCAGCTCGATCTTTGAAGCACGTATTTCCGCTGACACTATTAGTTTACATAATGCCAATTATGCGTGTTGCGATAGGCTGATAATGGGCGGGTAAAACCGCCAGTTTTGAGGCTATCCGGCGGCACCGACCTTTTGCAGGTAATTGATGGTATCGGAATGATCCATCTTTCTTGCATGACCGAGCGCTGTAACACCCTCGGAATCCTTCAAGTCCTTGTTGGCGCGGGCCTCGACAAGCAAGGTAACCAGTTCGATCTTTCCCTGTTTGACGGCCAGCATCAGCGCAGTCTGACCGTTGGGCGCACGTGCATCGACGTTGGCGCCCTTGGCGATCAACGCCGCAGCGATCTCTTTGCTGCCGCTGAACATTGCATACTGCAAAGGCGCCCAACCCGGTGGATTGACATCCGCACCATGCTCGAGCAGCAACTTGACGGCTTCGAGATCCGGCTTCAGAGCGGCCAGGAGCAAGGCCGAATCACCGTGCTGGTTGCGTCGATTGACATTGGCCCGGTTGGCAAGCAGGGATTTGACCAAAGCAATGTTTCCATTGCAGATC
>CAIZHL010000062.1 GCA_903932755.1 uncultured beta proteobacterium | reverse complement strand
CTATCGACCGTGCCATAGCCATCGGCCAGGCCCAGTTCGATGCTCCTGGCGCCGCTCCACATCAGCCCGGAAAACATTTCCGGCGATTCCTTGAGGCGCTTGCCGCGGCCTTTTCTGACCACGTCGATAAACTGCTGGTGAATCTCGCCCAGCATCAGTTTGGCGTGCTCCTTGTCGCTTTCGTTCTGCGGCGAAAACGGATCGAGAAAGCCCTTGCTGACGCCGGCCGTGAGCAGGCGGCGCTCGACCCCGAGTTTTTCCATGGTGCCGGTGAAGCCGAAGCCGTCCATCAAGACGCCGATCGACCCGACGATGCTGGCCTTGTCCACGAAGATCTTGTCCGCCGCCACCGCAACGTAGTAGCCGCCCGACGCGCAGACATCCTCGACCACCACATGCAGCGGAATATCCGGATACTTGACGCGCAGCCGCCGCATCTCGTCATTGATGATGCCCGACTGGACGGGACTGCCGCCCGGGCTGTTGATGCGCAGGATCACGCCCGCCGTATGCTTGTCTTCGAAGGCCGCCTGCAGCGAGCCGATGACGTGCTCGGCATTGGCGTCGCCGGAAGCCTTGATGACGCCGTTGAGGTTCACCAGTGCGGTGAATTTCTCGCCCTCGGCAACCTTGTCACCCTGACCCAGATCCAGCGCCAGGAAAAGCACCACCGCCAGGTAAGTGAAACCCAGCAGCTTGAAGAAAATCCCCCAGCGCCGCCCGCGCCGCTGCTCGGCGAGCGCTTCGGTTGCCAGCTTTTCCAGAACCTTGCGTTCCCAGTTCACATCGTTGTTGCTATCCGCCACCTTGCCCACCTTCCTCAGTCAAAACAACCCATCCATCCTCTTCGGCTACGGGTACCGGATCCAGCCCCTTGCCATTGCAGCGCCCGCCGAGACAACGCCCTGAATCCGGCGCATACAGCGCGCCATGGGTGGCGCAAATCAAGTATAAGCCGGAACCATCGAAGAACTCGCCCTGCTGCCAGTCCAGTTCGACCGGAACATGCCCGCAACGGTTCAAGAATGCGTAGACCTGCCCGTGGAAACGGACCACAAAGGCCGCCTCCTCCCTTCCCCGCAGCGCAAGGTTAAAACGCAGACCAAGGCCACCCTCGATCAGTTCCCCGCTGGCGCAAATCCGGCGTCGATTCAAGCCATCTGTCGCAGCCACGCCGCGAGTTCCTCGACATTGTCAGCACAGTACAAAGGCGCCAACGCCTCGAGTGACTCGCGCGGATGCGCTCCATAGGCCACACCCAGAGCAGCGACACCGGCATTGCGCGCCATCTGCAGGTCGTGGGTGGTATCCCCGATCATCAGCGTCAGTTCCGGGGTGACGCCGAACTCGGCCATCAGTTCTTCGAGCATCTGCGGATGCGGCTTGGAGTGACATTCGTCGGCGCAGCGCGAGCCGTGGAAACGCGGCCCCAGACCGCAGACTTCGAAGGCCCGGTTCAGGCCCTTGCGGGTCTTGCCGGTGGCCACGGCGAGCGCGTAGCCCGCGTCCGCCAGTTCGTCGATCAGTTCTGCCGCCCCCATGAACAGCAGCAGGTCCTGATCGCGCGCCATGTAGTGCTGCCTGTAGCGCTGGGCAACGTCCTGATAGCGTTCGGCCGGGAGATCGGGCAGGGCATGGCGCAACGCGTCGATCAACCCGAGGCCGATGATGTGGCTGGCGCGCTCGTCGCTGGGCGGATCGATGCCGAGGTCACGCGCCGCCGCCTGGACGCTGGCGACGATGGCACCGGTGGAGTCCATCAGCGTGCCGTCCCAGTCGAAGACGATCAGCTCAAAACGTTTACCCATAGGTTCTTGCTTCGTTTCTGTCGAGTTTTTCGGTAAAACTGCGCAATTCGTGCGGCAAGGGCGATTGGAGTTCCACCGGTACGCCGGAAAGCGGATGCGGCAGCGCCAGTTTTGCGGCATGGAGGAACATGCGGCCGAGACCGGTCTTCTGCAAGGCCTTGTTGAGCGGAAAATCGCCGTATTTGTCGTCGCCGGCGATGGGGAATCCAAGATGCGCCAGGTGTACGCGAATCTGGTGGGTGCGCCCGGTCTTGAGTTCAACCTCGACCAGGCTGAAGTTTTCCCAGCGCGTCACCAGGCGCACGATCGAATGCGCCGCCTTGCCCTCGGGGTTGACGCTGACGCGCCGCTCGCCCTCGGCGGTGAGGTATTTGTGCAGCGGCAGGCGCACGTGCTGCAACTCGTTGCGCCAGTGACCCTTGACCAGCGCCAGGTAGCGCTTGTTGATACCGCCGTCGCGGAACATGTCGTGGAGTTTGGTCAGTGCGACGCGCTTCTTCGCCACCACCAGCAGGCCCGAGGTTTCGCGATCGAGCCGGTGCGCCAGTTCGAGGAACTTTGCCAGGGGCCGCGCCCGGCGCAACTGCTCGATCACGCCAAAGGACACCCCGCTGCCTCCATGCACGGCGACTCCGGACGGCTTGTCCACCACGATGAGTGACTCGTCCTCGAATGCAATATCAAAATCCCGCGCCGGAACAGCGGCTTGCGAAGGACGCTCGGCGGTGCGTATGGGCGGCACGCGCAGCCGGTCGCCCGACTGCAGGCGGTACTCGGCTGGCACCCGGCCCTTGTTGACCCTCACCTCGCCGCTGCGCAGGATGCGGTAAATATGGCTCTTGGGCACACCCTTGGCAATTTTCAGCAGGAAGTTGTCGATGCGCTGGCCTTCGGATTCCTCGCCGACCTCAAGCCATGTCACCGAATCTTTGCTCAAGTCCTTCATTTCCAATATACTGCGCCCTTGGTTAGCCGTCCCGTGACGGTGTGCCCGGCGGCCCGAAGTGGCGTCGGTGGCACGGTTTCCG
>CAIZHL010000061.1 GCA_903932755.1 uncultured beta proteobacterium | reverse complement strand
GCCGTGGTGGTGCCGGACAACGTGCTGTTCGAGGGTGGGGCCGGCGAAACCATCCGTCGCAAGCTATTGCACGAGTGCGAGGTGCATACGCTGCTGCGCCTGCCGACCGGGCTGTTCTACGCGCAGGGCGTCAAGGCCAACGTGATTTTCTTCGACAAGAAGCCGGCCTCTGAAACGCCCTGGACGAAGAAGCTGTGGATCTACGACCTGCGCACCAACCAGCATTTCACGCTGAAGACCAACCCGATGCGGGTCGAGGATTTGATGGAGTTCGTCGAGCTCTACAACCCGGCCAAGCGCAACGAGCGGACGCCGACCTGGTCGCCGGAGAATCCCGACGGCCGCTGGCGGGCCTACGACTACGCGGAACTGGCGGCGCGCGACAAGGCGAGCCTGGATATCTTCTGGCTACGCGACGATGCGCTGGCGGATTCGGACAACCTGCCGGCGCCGGAGATCATCGCGCAGGAAATCGTCGATGACCTCGAAGCGGCGCTGGAGCAGTTCCGGTTGATTGCGACGGATTTGGCTGGCGATAACGCGGGGTAAATCGCGCGCGCCGTCGCCGGGCGATGCTAGCCGGCGGTCTGCAGCCTTTCGGCGTCCAGTCGTGCCTTGACGCGCGCCTGCTGTTCGGCCTTGTTGACCATGGTGACGGTCTTGCCGAAGGCGTCGCGTTGTGCGGCGTTCTTCTTGGTCGCTTCGATCGACTTGATGCAGCGCCACTTTTTTCCGCCTTTGGTGTCGATCTGGCGCATTTCCGCGCTGGGGTGCTGGCGGCCGCAGTGATAGCAATAGATGCTGGCAGGATGGGACATGGGAGTACCTGGCAAATGATGGGTTTTGAACGGAAGGCCGGCGTCGCGCCTTCGCGCGCGGACAACTAGGTGCCAGGCGGCTAGCGGGCGATTTCGAGAAGTTCGACTTCGAAGATCAGGGTCGCATCGGGCGGAATGCCGGGCCTGCCGCTGCTGCCGTAGGCGAGGTTGGGCGGGCACACCAGTTTCGACTTGCCGCCGGTCTTCATGGTCTGCATGCCTTCGGTCCAGCAGGGGATCACGCGGTTGAGGGGGAAGGAGGCCGGCTGTCCGCGCCCGTAGGAGCTGTCGAACTCCTTGCCATTGACCAGCGTGCCGCGGTAATGAACCTTCACGGTATCGGTGCTTTTGGGACTGGCGCCGGTGCCTTCCCTGATTTTGGTGATCACGATTCCCGAGGCGGTCTTCTCTTCCTTCGGTTCGGCCGCGACAGCCTGGAACGAGACGGCGGCGAGAGCGATGGCCAGGGTTGCGTTGAGTTTATTCATGGAAGTGCCTTTGCTTGGATTGATGATCTGAAAATGGGACGGGGCCTGGCGTGGCCTAGGCCTTTTTGACGAATTCGGATTTCAGCTGCATCGCGCCGATGCCGTCGATCTTGCAGTCGATGTCATGATCGCCTTCGACCAGGCGGATGTTCTTCACCTTGGTGCCGACCTTGATTACCAACGAGGAGCCTTTGAGCTTGAGGTCCTTGATCACGGTCACGCTGTCGCCGTCCTGCAGCACATTGCCATTGGCGTCGCGGAAGGCGCGCTTTTCATCGGCGCCCGCCGCGGCGCCCTGCGGCCATTCGTGCGCGCACTCCGGGCAGGCGTACATCGCGCCGTCTTCGTAGGCGAGTTCCGACGCGCATTGGGGACAGGGAGGCAGGGTGCTCATGGCGGGTTTCCGGTTGCGGACTGGCAGTGGCGACGCCGGGTCGCGGTCAGAGATCGATGCCGACGACGTCGTCGGCTTCGAACTCGTCGGGTACCGTGCCGTCGCCGAGGCCCGTGACCATGGCTGCCAGGGAATCGCTCTGCTTGACGAAATATTCCGCGCTGATCGGATCGTAGAAACGCTGGCCGAGGGCGACGTCGCTGAACTTGATGCGGTGAAAGCCTGGATGTGATGTCATATGAAAATCGTCAGAAAATTGATTCGGCTTTAATTGCTTTTCTCTTCCGGGTCCTTGCGGACGACCGCCTTGACCCCCGCGGCCGTGATATCGACGGCAGTTCCGACCACGCTTGCTGCGGCTTTCACCGTGGTCGCCGTCACGGAAACCGCCGCATCCGCCACCGTCACCACGGCGCATCCCGAGAAGAGCAGGGGCAGCAGCAGAAAATCCGGTCGCATCGCGTAAGACTTGTCCATTCCCTCAAGCGTTCCAGAATGCAAAAAGCCCAACCGCGCCGGCTGGGCTAAGTGCAAGAGTCAAAACAAGAATCCCGGTTTTTTCGACCCGGCTCGCCGCGGCTGTTGGCTTGCGGCTTGGGTCGGACGCACTTCAGGGGGCGAATTATACGGAATTCTTCCCGTCGATGCATGTCCGCGCCTTGGATTCGTGGCTGTGCGGCGGCTTTACATGCTGTTGCACTTGCTCGGGTAACCCCGGCTTTCGTCGCACGTTAAATGAGCCATGAACCAATCATTTCACGCCGCTGCTCCTGCAGCGGGTGCGTACCTTCGGAGGTCCCCAATGAATGCCCGCAATGGAAATCGCTTCGCCAGCTTCCTTGCCATGCTGTTGCCGCTCCTGTTTGCAGTGTTGATGCCCCATGGCAGCGCATCTGCGCAGGATCGCCCCCATTTCTCGCAGCAGCAACTCGAGCAGACGCTGGCGCCGATTGCGCTGTATCCGGATCCCCTGCTGTCGCAGATCCTGATGGCGTCAACCTACCCGCTCGAAGTGGTCGAGGCCGCACGCTGGTCAAAGGACAACGCCAACCTGAGGGGTGAAGACGCGGTACGGGCGGCGGCGAACGAGGACTGGGATCCCAGCGTGAAATCGCTGCTTGCCTTCCCGCAGGTGCTCGCGCGCATGGACGAGAACCTGCAATGGCTGCAAACCCTGGGTGACGCATTCCTCGGCCAGGAGCCGCAGGTGATGGAGACCGTGCAGAACCTGCGGCGCAAAGCCCGGGTTGCCGGCAACCTGCAAACGGATGAACGCCAGCGCATCGTCGAGACGGGGCCGTTGCTGGTTGTCCAGCCCGCCGATCCCCGAATCATCTACGTACCCTACTATGACCCGCGGGTCATCTACGGGCCGTGGGGGTGGCCGGACTATGCGCCGGTCTATTGGCGGCCGTTTCCCGGCTATTACGCCTGGCCGGGCGTTGCGAACAGCTTCTACTGGGGCCCCTCGATCAGGATTTCGATCGGCTACTTCTTCGGCGGCTTCGACTGGTCGCGGCGCCATGTGCGGGTGGTGCATGCGCCTTACTACTACCGCGCGGCGCCGGCTCCGCGGGTGATCGTCATCAATCGCGATCGTCCGCCGGGTGCCTGGCATCACGATCCCGCACATCGGCGCGGCATCGCCTATCGCGGGGCCGAGGTACGGCAGCGCTTCGCCGATGCCGGAAGCCGGCCGGACCGCGGCCATCACCCGTCCGGGGACGCTCCGCGCCGACAGGAACAGCAGGCCGCGCAGTCGTACCCGACGCAAGGCAGGCGCAACGATGCCGTCCGTCCTGTCGCGCCGGTCGCCGTGCAGTCGAATGAACCCAGGGGACAGCGCCCGCTGCAGCAGGTCGCCCAGCCGCAGCCGGCTCCCGGCCGCCAGGGCAGTCCGGGCAGGGATGTGCAGCAAAGCGCAGTTCAGCCGGTGAAGAACATCCCTGCGCCTTCCGCAAGCCAGGAAGCGGCAGCGACGGGAACGCCTTCCGTCGCCGATGCGCGTGCCGAACGGCGTGCTCAGACTCGTGGCGTCGACCGCGGCGAACGCAGAGATACGGCCAAGGACACGGCCAAGGACACGGTCAGGGAAACGACCAGGGACACGGGCAGGAACACGGGAAGAGACGCCGCCAGGGACACAGGCAGGAACACGGGAAGCGACGCGACCGAGGTTCGTCAGCCCGTGCGCCCGGTCAGCGTAGTTTCGCAGGCGGAGAGAAGCCGCAACCACCCGGTGCTGGCGCATGGCGACAGGGCCGAAACGGCCGTGCGGACGCGTGCGAGTGCGAGTGCGGCCAGCCGGGAGCCGCGACTGGTGCAAGCTCCGCGCCAGGAAACTCAGCAGGGAAGCGGGCGGCGCAGCGAGGTGCAGGACAAACCTGAAGCGCGTCCCGGCTTCGGCCGCCAGCGCGATGCGAGCAACGGGAGCGGCTTGTCGCGAGGGGGCTAGCAGCCGAATGGCGGCCAAGGTCCGCTGAAACGGCTGTCGCAGATATGACGAAGGGGTTGCAGTTGCCTGCAACCCCTTATTGTTTTTCTGGCTCCTCGACCTGGG
>CAIZHL010000060.1 GCA_903932755.1 uncultured beta proteobacterium | reverse complement strand
TCGGCAGGTGGTATTTCAGGCATTCGCCCAGGCTCGCCACATCGAGCGCCGCCTCACCGCGCGGCTTCAGCCTGACGGCCAGCGCGTCGCCCGCGCCGCACGTCTCCATGCCGCCGATCTTGACGCACACGCCCGCCGGACAGGCCGACGCCCCGGCGCGACAGCTGACGATCGCGTCGATCACCGTCTGCGCCTGACCCTCCAGTTGCTCGAAACTGATGACGACCTCGTCGCCCTGTTTGGCCAAGTGATACTTCATGGCTCCCCCTCATATGTCTTTTTCGGCGATTTTAACCCGCCGCCGCATCGCCATCGACGCGCCGCAAAAAGTCGGCGCTGGCGACACGGCGCCGCGCCGGCGGCGACAAGCCCCAAAAACCTTTACAATACAAATTCACACATCTATTCATAAATAGATTCAACGCCATGCCACCTTATGCCGAAATTATCCGAGCGCGACTGTCCAGTGGGCCGCTTTCCGCACGCCAACTGATTGAAAGCATTGGCGTCAGCCAGCCCACGCTGTCGCGAGAACTGAAAAAGCTGGACAAGGAAATCCTACGCACAGGCGTTGCGCAATCAATTCAGTACACGCTACGGGACACCGCGCGCGGCCTGCCCGACATCCCTGTCTACCGGGTCGATGCGGAAGGCCGCTTGCAACTGCTGGGAACCCTTGTTGCCGTCCGTCCGGAAGGCTTCGTCATGCGCCGGGAGAACGGCACCAGCCTGCACAGCGATGGCCTGCCGTGGTGGTTGTTCGACATGCGCCCACAGGGATATCTCGGCCGGGCGTATGCCGCCCGCCACGGCGCCGCGCTCGGACTGCCGGAACGGCTCACCGACTGGACCGATACCCACGCCTTGCGCGCGCTGCTGGCGCACGGCCATGATGTGGTGGGAAATCTGCTGCTGGGCGACAGTGCGCGCGAGCGTTTCCTCGAAGCGCCCGCCATCGAACCGATTGCGGAGCAACGGAAGCCCGCAGAATATGCCCGCCTGGCGCTGGAAGCCTGCCGCGGCGAGATTGTCGGATCATCCGCCGGCGGCGAGCAGCCGAAGTTCACCGCCCACGCCATGACGCCCGATGGACCGCGGCACGTGATCGTGAAATTCAGCGAGCTGGAACAAGGTCCGGTCAGCGAACGCTGGCGCGACTTGCTTCTGGCTGAACACCTGGCGCTGGATACCCTGCGCGAAGCCGGCATCCCCGCCTCGACGACCCAGATAACTGATCACGGCGGCCAGCGCTTCCTCGAAATCCAGCGCTTTGACCGCATCGGCAATCTGGGCCGGCGCGCGATGATCTCCCTGGCCGCCGTGGATGCCGAATTCGTCGGAGCGGGAGCGGGTAGCTGGCCGCTCATTGCACGTCAGCTCGCCACCGACGGTCAAATTCGTCCTGATGCAGCGAACGGCGCAAGCCTGCTCTGGGCCTTTGGCACTCTGATCGGCAACTCCGACATGCACAGCGGCAACCTGTCATTCATTGTCGAACACGGTCGGCTCTATGACATTGCGCCAGCCTACGACATGACGCCAATGGCTTTCGCACCCCGATCGGGAGGCGGCCTGCCCGACACACTCCCTGCAGCGAGCATCCACAGCAGCGTAAGCAACGAAATCTGGCGGCGTGCCGAAGTGCTGGCGCAGAACTTCCTCGCCCGGGCAGCCGCCACAGAAAAGTTCAGCCAGCGGTTCGCACCTTGCATCGTCGCGCTGCAACACCATGTCGGAACGGCCAGCGCCAAAATTGAACGCCTGGGGTAAATGCCGCTGCGCCGCCCCGGCCGCCCTCAGTCGACGTCGCGATCCAGCGCGTAGAGCACCAGCAGCAGCCAGGCCAGCAACAGCAGCCACTTCGCGGCGGCGCAGGCCGCGGCCAGCGCATAGGCCCAGGCGATCTCGAAGCGGGGCACTTCGGTCAGCCACCAGTGGAAGGCATTCTCCGTCGCGTCGCAGGCCGCCGCCAAAGGCAGCAGCCATGCGGCAAGGCGGCGCAACCCGGCGGGCCGCGCCGCGAACAGCGCCGTGCGGGACGCCAGCAGCCAGCCGAAACTTGCATAGCAGGCCAGCAGCAGGAAGTCATAGGGAAGATGCGCGCGATAGCGCACCAGGTCGTCCGCCGACCAGGCATGGATCACCGCGCCGAAGGCCCGCGGCGAATACGCCAACTGCAGTTCAAGGACGCCGGGCCGCAGCGGCCACAGATAGACGGCGATGCCGACGGCCAGCGCCAGCGCGCCGGCAGCGAAAAGCCGCAGTTTCAGCACAGTTCAATCGACCCGGTCGTCGCCGCAGGCAAACCGAGCCGCGCCCTGCCGCTCAAAACCGGTTCGGCTCCTTGGCTTCCTGGATCGCCCACACGACCAGGATGATCCAGCCGATCAAGGGAATGAACCAGAGCAGCAGATACCACGCGCTGCGATCCGTATCGTGCAGCCGCCGCGCGCCGACCGCCAGGGACGGCAGCAGGATCGCCAGGGAAAAAAGCCCGGACAGCATTTCGCTGACGATGCCCGTTGCGGCCGACGCGAGGCAGGTGAACAGGAACCACCACCAGAACTCCGACCGCGACGCCCGCCCCTCAAACGCGGCATATTTGGAAAAACAGGTGCTGATGGATTCGCCGAAAGTCATTTGCTAACTCCTGATTTTTTTGTGGAAGGGAAGGACATCGATGCGGCTTTGCGGAACGCGGTCAAGCTGAAGATTCAACAGTCGGCTGCAGGCGGGTTCGCAAAAAGTCGGCGCTGGCGGGACGGCGATTTCACCGGCGCGCCTTCAGCACGTCGGGGCCGAAGCAGCGGCTTGGGTTGCAGATTTGGAGCAAGGCCATGGCGGGAGCCAGAAGACGCAGAAGAAGCGGCGCCGATCCCTCAGAGCTTGTGAAGAAATCGTAGCGAGCGGGCCGCAGCGGGGTGCGGCCGGAGCGCAGCTACCGGAACATATGTAGTTATATGTGAGGATAGCGAGCACCGCCCAATCCCCGATCCGGTACGCGCAGTAGATTTATTCGCAAACTCAGCCGTCGTCGTTGATGTTGGTG
>CAIZHL010000059.1 GCA_903932755.1 uncultured beta proteobacterium | reverse complement strand
GATCACCGGCAGGTCCTCGTACTCGACCTTGATCAGCTACAGCGCCGCTTCGGCGATTTCTTCCGATTCGGCGGCGACGGCGGCGATCTCGTCGCGCTGGCTGCGCACGCGGCCGACCTTGAGCGGGAAATGGTCCTTGGCGACGCCGATCGGGCGCTGGTCGGGAATGTCGGCGGCGGTGATCACCACATGCACGCCGGGCAGGGCCCTGGCCGCCGAGACGTCGATCGACTTGATCAGGGCATGGATGCGTGCGGAGCGCAGGATCTTGCCGTGCAGCTGGCCAGACAGGTTGATGTCGTGGATGTAGCGCGTGCGGCCGCTGGCTTTCTCGGGCGCATCCATTTTCGGAATGCGCTTGCCGATCAGCGAGTCCGGTTCGATGACTCGAATTTTCTTTTCTGCGACGGTCATGGGGAACTCCTTTATTTTTCCGCGGCGCCGCAGGCAACCCCGGCGTCGACGATCTTCTTGTAGCCGGTGCAGCGGCAGAGGTTGCCCTCGAGGCCGCGCTTGACGCAGGCTTCGTCGGGATGTGGATGTTTGTGCAGCAGGTGGTCGGCCTGCATCATCATGCCCGGCGTGCAGAAGCCGCACTGCACCGCGCCGTGTTCGACGAAGGCGTCGCGCAGGGCGTCGCCCTTGCCGTCGTTGGTCAGGCCCTCGATGGTGGTGACGTCGCGGCCGTGGCAATCGACGGCAAACAACAGGCAGGAATTCAGCGAGACGCCGTCGACCTGGATGGTGCAGGCGCCGCATTCGCCTTCGCCGCAGCCGTACTTGGTGCCGGTGAGGCCGATCACCTCGCGCAGCATGTCCAGCGCGTTCATGGTGACGTCCACGGTCGCGTGGCGCCTGACGCCGTTCAGGGTGAAATCGATGTCATGCTTGGGCGACATGGGTGAGCATCCTTTTTGTCATGTTGTGGATCATTTCCTTGCGGTACCAGGCCGTGGCGCGTACGTCGTCGATCGGCGTCACCTCGTCGCGCGCGGCGATGGCGGCGGCCTCGATGGCAGCGGCATCGAGATGGCGGCCTTCGAGGACCTCTTCCGTCCGGCTGGCGCGCACCGGGGTGGCTGCCACGGCGCCGAAGGCGACGCGCACCCTGGAAAGCACGCCGTCCTTGAGGGTGCCGGCCACGCCGATCGAGATGGTCGAGATGTCCAGCGCCGGACGGGTGCCGTGTTTGTAGAAGCGCGAGACATGGTCGGCGCCGGGAACGGGAATGCGCACGCCGGTGACCAGTTCGCAGAGCGACTTGCGCGTCTTGCCGGGTCCGGTGAAAAAGGTCGATATCGGCATGCAGTGGCGGTAGATCTTGTTTTCCGGCATCGAGGCCAGTTCGACGCAGGCGTCGAGCACCAGCAACGGAATCAGCATGTCGCCGGCCGGCGAGGCATTGCAGATGTTGCCGCCGATGGTGCCGGCATTGCGGATCTGGTCGCTGGCGAAATGGTCGCAGGCCTCGACCAGCACGGGCAGATGCTCCTTGATCAGAGGATGCTCCATGATCTCGGTGATCGTCGCCAGTGCGCCGATGCGGATCTCCGCCCCTTCCAGCGCGATGCCGGACAGCTGCGGGATGTGGCGGATGTTCATCAGCGTGTGCTTGAACTTGACCCGCCCCGCCTGGGTTTGCGGGGTCAGGTCGGTGCCGCCGGCGAGTATGGTGACATCGCCGTCCTTGAGGCGCTCGACCGCCTGGTCGAGGCTGGTGGGTGCGAAGTAGTGCTTCAGTTCGGTCATGTTGGAATCCTACGGTTCATGGTGGTCAATGCTGCCTTCAATGATGAAACCCGTCATTCCGGGCTTGACCCGGAATCCAGTGGTTTGTTTCTGGATACCGGCGTGCGCCGGTATGACGAGTTGGAGGGGATATTTCATATCAATCGCGTCAGAACCGGATCGGTTCCTGGTAGCGCCCGAATACATTGACAAGTTCTTTTGTCATTTCGCCGACGCTGGCGTAGGCCTTGACCGCCTCGACCAGCGCCGGCATCACATTGGTTCCTGCGGCCGCATCTGTACGCAGCCGAGCCAGCGCGGCATCG
>CAIZHL010000058.1 GCA_903932755.1 uncultured beta proteobacterium | reverse complement strand
GGCGCCGCCGGCGCCCAGCAGCAGGATGCGGCGGCCGCCCGGATCGCAACCGAGGTTGTGTTTCAGGTCGCGCACCAGGCCGGCGCCGTCGGTGTTGTCGCCGCTGATGATGCCGGCCTCGAAACTCAGCGTGTTTACCGCGCCGGCCGCCTCGGCGCGTGCCGTGCGCCGGGTGGCGAGGCGGAAGGCCTCCTCCTTGAAGGGGACGGTGACATTGGCGCCGCGTGCGGGACCGCCCTCCGCTTCGGCGAAAGCGCGCAGCGCGGCGGCAAAGCCGTCGGTCGGTGCCAGGATGGCTTCGTAGCTGAGGTCCTGCCCGGTCTGCTTGGCGAACAGCGCGTGGATGCGCGGCGACTTGCTGTGCCCGATGGGGTTGCCAAACACTGCGTAGCGATCGGTCATTCAGTCGGCCCGCAAGCGGTCGGCGTTGGTGAAAGTCCAGGTGCGCGTGATGTCGAGTTCGTCGGTGTCGCGCTGGATATTCGGCGGGAAGGGGGCGTAGGGGGCGGCCATGCGCACGATGCGCCGCGCCGCATCGTCGAGCAGGGCCTGGCCCGAGGAGCGGATGACCTCGACCTGCTTCAGGTCGCCGTTGGCCTTGATCACCACCGACAGCGTGAGGCTGCCGTAGAGCCGGCCCTTGGCGGCGTCGGGATAGTTGAGATTGCCGATGCGCTCGATCTTCTGCCGCCAGTCCTCGACGTACTGGGCGAAGCGGTATTCCTCCGTGCGGGCGCCGATGAACTGCTTGCGCGGACGCTTGTTGTACTCCTCCATCTGGCGCGCGATCTGCCCCTCCAGGCGGGCGATGGCCAGCGCGCTGCTGGCAAGGTCGGCGCCGCTAACGTTCGGTTCGGGCGCCGCCACCGGGTTTACTTTCGACTTGTCGATGCTGACCGACCTCTCGCCCTTCAGTCGCGTCATCTGTTGCTGCGCCTGCGCTTCAAGGTCCGCCACGCGGCGCTTGGCCTCCATCAGCCGGTCGCCCTCGCGGGTGTTGGCCGAGGGCGGCAGCGGCGTCTTGGCGCGGCGGTCCTCATCGGTATTGCCGCCGCCGTCGAGGTTGGTCTGCGCCTTGGCCTGCGCCTTGTCCGGGCGGGCCTTGCTCTTGCTGTTGACCAGGATGACTTCGAGCGCCTGTTCGCGCGCCTTGTCCATGAAATCCGGCGGCGTGAAGCGGATCGCCAGCAGCACGGCATGCAGCAGCAGCGAGGCGCCGAGCGCCAGCGTCAGGTTGCGCCGCGGCGCGTCCATGGCGGCGAGGAAGGCCGGCATCGGCAGGGGTGGCAATGAAGGCCAGGAGAGGCGCGACAGGCTGGACATAAGCCTGTTGATTTTACCCCGCGACTTCGTCGCCCTCGTCGTCGGCGAAGGCCGCATCAGGGCCGCTATTGGGCGCCAATTCGGGCGCCAGTTCGAGATAGCGCAGGCGCAGTTCGGCTTCCAGCAGGTCGATGCCTTCGATGGACAGGCGCACGTGCGCCCCCCGCGGCAGTTCGGGCAGCGAAGGCACCCGTGCCACCAGCGGGATGGTGTCGAGCCGCGCCAGCGCTTCGCGCAGCACCTGGGCCGAAACCGTCGCCGCACCCTGCTGCTGCAGCCAGCGCAGGCACCAGTAGCGTTCCATGCCGCGCTGGAACTCGGCATAGGCGGCGTAGCTCAGTTCGAAGTCGCGCATCGCGGCCAGCAGGTCCGCGGACTTGGGCGGGAACGGGGGCGGTTCGTCCTGCAGCAGCGCGATCAACTGCCACTGGTTGAGCAGGTCGCAGTAGCGCCGCAGGGGCGAGGACGACCAGGCGTAACAGTCGACGCCGAGGCCTTCGTGCGCTGCGGCGACGGTGCTCATGCGCACCTTGCCCGCCGTCTGCACGCGGTACAGCGCCGGAATGCCGGCATCGCGCAGCATGGCGCCCCAGGTGGCGTTGGCCATGATCATCAGTTCGGCCACCAGGGTGTCGAGCGGGCTGCCGCGCTGGCGCTCCTCGATTGCGACTGCGCCCTTGCCCGGCTCTGCGCCGATGCCGCTGTCGGCGTTCCAATCGACGATGAAGTTGTAGTCCTTGCGGTTGCCGTTGTCCGAGGGCTTGCCGCGGCCGGCTTCGAGCACCTGGGCGAACTCCCAGAGCAGCTTGAGCTCGTTGCGGAAAGGGAATTCGGCCAGGCCTTCCGCCAGCGTGGCGGCGTTGAACACGGGCTCGATGTCGTGGTGGCGCAGGTTGGCGACCACCGGCACGCGCTCGATGCGCGTTTCGTGGCCGAGCAGGCGGTAGTCGGCGGCGACGTCGAGATAGAGCGAGATGGCCGGCACGGTCTGGCCGGCGGCCAGCGTGAAATGTGCAACCACGTCCTCCGGCAGCATGGTGATCTTGCGCCCCGGCATGTACACCGTGGACAGGCGTTCGCGGGTGATGCGGCCGAGGTCGGAGTCGGGGCCGAAGCCGAGGCCCGGCGCGGCGATGTGGATGCCGACCTGCCAGCCGCCTTCCGCTTTCGCCGTGACCGAGAAGGCGTCGTCGATTTCAGTAGTGTGGGCATCGTCGATGCTGAAGGCTTGAACTTGCGCAAGCGCAAGTTCAATGCCTTCAGCATCGCCATTGAGTGAGCCATCCCCCCGTCCCCCTTCCCGGGGAAGGGGGCTATCGGTCAGGCGCTGCGCGCCAAGCGGACGCGGTGGGGC
>CAIZHL010000057.1 GCA_903932755.1 uncultured beta proteobacterium | reverse complement strand
CGAGCATGACGCCGATGAAGACCACCGAGAACAGCAGGTCGAGCACCAGGGTGATGGCGTTGCCGGTGAGGAACTGGCGGATGTTCTCCAGTTCGCGCACGCGCGCCACGGTGTCACCGACGCGGCGCGCCTGGAAGTAGGCCAGCGGCAGGTTTAGCAGATGGCGGAACAGCCGCGCGCCGAGTTCGACGTCGATGCGGCTGGTGGTGTGGGCGAAAACGTAGCTGCGGATGCCGGAGAGCACGACTTCGAAGATCATCACCACCAGCAGGCCGATGGCAATCACGTCGAGCGTGGTCATGCCGCGGTGGACCAGCACTTTATCCATCACCACCTGGAAGAACAGCGGCGTAACGAGGGCAAAGATCTGTAGCACGAAGGAGACCAGCAGCACCTCGCCCAGCAGCTTCCTGTACTTGACCACGGCCGGGATGAACCAGGTGAAGTCGAACTTCGCCAGTTCGCCGGCCAGCGAAGCGCGGGACGTAAACAGAATCAGCTGGCCGCTCCAGCGTGCTTCGAACTCGGCCAGCGACAGTACCTGGGGACGCTCGACGCGCGGGTCCTGGATCAGGACTTTCTGCTCTTCGACGCGGGCGAGGATGAAAAAGCTGCCGTCATTCTCGATGGCCAGCGCTGGCAGCGGGGTTTGCGCCAGGCGGGCGGCTTGCGTGGCGACCTGCTTCGCCTTGAGGCCGAGCTGTTTCGCCGCGAGCAGGATTTGCGGCACGCCGAAGCGCGCGCCGGGCTCGCGGAAATCATGGGCCAGCTGGTCGGCGTCGGCGGCGATGTTGTGGAAGCGCGCCAGCATGACCAGGCCGACAAGGCCGCTGTCGATCGCCTGCGGTTGCTGCGGCGGCGCCGTATCGCCAGCGCCGACTTTTGCCAGATGCAGCGCGGCCGGATTCACGGCGATGTCCGCCGCCATGCGGCGGCCGGGCTCAAGGCTGATGCGCTTCCAGAATCATCCATCAAGGCCTCCGGGATAGTGTCCGATGCTTCGACTTGCGGAACGACGCCGCTGCAAATGCGAACGCCATGGAACGCAAATTTCATGCCGAAGGAATGCTGCACATCCGCCCTGATGCCGGTGCATGGCTGCGCCGGCGGCCTGGGTTTGTGACCGCACGGTCACGACAGGGATTGCGGTACAAGTCGTTCAGACTTCAAGGACAGCGAACCGCCCCGGCCAACTATTCAAACTTCAAGCGCTTCCCGAAAACGACAAATGATTCTTTCGCGCGGGAAATGCCCGGCCGATCGGCCAACGCACCTGGATTCCGGGTCAAGCCCGGAATGACGGCGTAAGGGCAAGCCCGGAATGACGGCGTAAGGTTCGTCATTCCGGCGTACGCCGGAATCCAGTGACTTTCGCTTTGTCCGCCACCCCCTGGATTCCGGGTCGAGCCCGGAATGACGAGAGACTCAAGCCTGCGTCAGATCGATCTCGTCGCGGTGGCCGAAGCCTTTGCTGTTGTCGATGAAAAAGACGCGCGCGGGGATCAGGCGGAACCAGCGCACTTTGGCCAGCGCCTTGACGATGGCGGGCGGCCGGGGTGGAGAACATCATCCGCGGCTTCGCCGACGTCGACGAGTTCCGCATCACGGTAAACAAGGTCAAGCAGATGGACGAGATGGACATCGAAGTCGAACTGCGCGAGGGTGCCGATCCCTGTGTGGTGCAGGAGATCGCCGTCAGGCTGGATTCGATGCTGGCCTTCCGCCCACGCGTGCAGCAGGTCGCGCGCAATGCCCTGCCGCGCTTCGAGATGAAGGCCAAACGCTTCCATTTGAAGCTCGATTAGCCGGGCAAGCGCGGATCAGATTCCACGTCGCGGGCTTTTTGATGGAAATCCCATGATTTGACGCGGGGTATTTGCCGCGGCGATAATCCGTCTGCGGGTGCTTCACCCGCCCGAACCCACACACCGACCCCTCCCCGCCATGTCCGCCGACTCCGCCGCCGCCAAAAAATCAACCATCAACTACGGGATGCTGCCGGAGCTGGTCGGCTACCAGCTGCGCATGGCGCAGATCGCCCTGTTCCGCGATTTTGCCCAGGGCCCCGGCGGCGAGGAAATTACGCCCGGCCTGTTCGGCGTGCTGGTGATCATCGAAGCCAACCCCGACCTCAAGCAAAGCGAACTGGCCCGCGCCACGCACCTCGATCGCTCGACGGTGGTCACCATCATCGACAACCTGGAACGGCGCGGACTGGTGGAACGCCGCGCCGCCCTGTACGACCGGCGTTCCAATGCGATCCGCCTGACGGATGCCGGCGTCACCCTGCTGCGCAAGCTGAAACGCCAGGTCAGCCAGCACGAAAAGCGCCTGCTGGATAATTTCAGCGCGGCGGAGCGCGAAACCTTCCTCGCCCTGCTGAAAAAGGTCTTTCCGGAACACCGCTGAAGCCTGTTGCGCGCCATCGCCGGCGCGCGGCGCCGGCTCAGCCCAGCGGCTGGAACAGCACGTCGAGGTCGGTTGCGGTCAGCAGGTGGCCGCCACCCTCGCCGCCGGCCCCGCCCTGCTTCAGCAACTGGTCGGCGAGGCCGCGCTTGCGGCCCTGCAGGGCGAGGATCTTTTCCTCGACCGTGCCCTGGGTCATCAGCTTGTAGACGAACACCGGCTTGTCCTGTCCGATGCGATGGGCGCGCGCCGTGGCCTGCTCTTCCACCGCCGGGTTCCACCACGGGTCGTAATGGATCACGGTATCGGCGGCGGTCAGGTTGAGGCCGGTGCCGCCGGCCTTGAGGCTGATCAGGAACAGCGGCACGCGG
>CAIZHL010000056.1 GCA_903932755.1 uncultured beta proteobacterium | reverse complement strand
TACCAGGAGCGGTCGAACAGCGCGACATCGCCGGCGGTGGGCAGGTGCTGCACGTAGCGCTGGAAGTACCACTGGACGCGCTCGGTTTCCGAGGGCTTTTCCAGGGCGACCACATGCGCGCCGCGCGGGTTCAGGTGTTCCATGAAGCGCTTGATGGTGCCGCCCTTGCCGGCGGCGTCGCGGCCTTCGAACAGGATCACCACCTTCTGCCCGGTTTCCTTGACCCAGGCCTGCAGCTTGAGCAGTTCGACCTGCAGGTGGTATTTCTGCTTTTCGTAATTCTTGCGCGTCATCAGCCGGCGATAGGGGTAGCCGCCGTCGCGCCAGCCCGGCGCCAGTTCCTCGTCCGGATGTTCGTCGATGGCGACTTCGCTTTGCAGCAGGGCGTTCTTCAGCGCCTCGACATCGTCCGGTGAAGCGCCTTCGACCACGGCCGTCAGCGCCTGCGCCAGCCTGGCGCCTTCGCCGGGCTTGGCGTGGGCGACGATGTCGTGGATGGCCTCGATCTTGGAGTCGCGCGCCGCGGCCGAGCGGTCCTTGACGACGAAGCTCTTGATGCCGCCGGGGGTGTGCGACGGTGCCACGTCGCCGGAGGCGGGGCGGCGCGCCGGGCGAGGCGTGGCGGGCTTGGCAGGCTTTGCGGCAATGCGCCTGGCTGTGCCGGGCTTGGTCGTCGTGCCGGTCAAGGGCGCCGCAGGCGCAGGCTTTCGGGTCGTGGTCTTTGTCGCCATTCAGGTCTCCTGGTCGTTGTGTTCCAGCAATTCGTGAATCTCCAGCCAGCGTGATTCTGCCGTTTCGATACTCTGCGTCAACAGGTTTTGGCGCAGGGTGAGTTCGTCCAGCAGGCGCGCATCCGCCCCGGCATACAGCGCGGGGTCGGCGAGGCGGGTTTCCAGCAGCTTGAGTTCCGCTTGCCAGGCGGCGAGTTGTTGTTCGAGTTTTTCGCTTTCCTTCTGCAGCGGTCGCCGTTGCCCCCCCGCGGAGCGGGCATCCGGGAACGCAGAGCGAGCCAGCGCCGGCTCTTTGGGCTGCGCCTTTGCCGCGGCCCTGCGCGCAGCGTCGGCTTCGCTTTCCTTGCGCTTCTGGCTTTTTTCGCGCTCGGCGGATTTTTCCGCGGCGCGCGACTGGTTGAGCCATTCGGCATAGTCGTCGAGGTCGCCGTCGAAGGGCGTCACCTTGCCGTCGGCCACCAGCCAGAGCTCGTCGCAGGTGGCGCGCAGCAGGTGCCGGTCGTGCGACACCAGCACCATGCCGGCTTCGGTTTCCTGCAGGGCGATGGTCAGGGCTTCCCTCATTTCGAGGTCGAGGTGGTTGGTCGGCTCGTCCATCAGCAGCAGGTTGGGCGCGGTGCGGATCATCAGCGCCAGCGCCAGGCGCGTCTTCTCGCCGCCGGAAAAACGGCCGCAGGGGGCGTCTACCATGTCGCCGCGGAAATCGAAGCCGCCGAGATAGCCGCGCAGGTCCTGCTCGCGCGTGCGCGGCTCCAGCTTGATCATGTGCCACAGTGGCGATTCGGCGGGGCGCAGTTGCTCAAGCTGGTGCTGGGCGAAGTAGCCGAGCTTGAGGTTGCGGCCTGCCTCGCGCACGCCGGCCAGCGGCTGCAATTCACCGGCGAGTAGCTTCATCAGCGTCGATTTGCCGGCGC
>CAIZHL010000055.1 GCA_903932755.1 uncultured beta proteobacterium | reverse complement strand
GCCGAGGCGATGCTGATGCTGAAGTCGCGCCTCTACGAACTCGAACTGCGCAAGCGCCAGGCCGAGGCCGACAAGCTCGAAGCCGGCAAGACCGACGTCGGCTGGGGCCACCAGATCCGCAGCTACGTGCTGGACAATTCCCGCATCAAGGACCTGCGCACCAACGTCGAAATCTCCGCCACGCAGAAAGTGCTCGACGGCGACCTCGACGCCTTCATCGAGGCCAGCCTCAAGCAAGGCGTTTAATCCATCGGACCATCATCATGAGCGAAACCGCACAACAACCCGTCGACGAAAACCGCCTGATCGCCGAGCGCCGCGAAAAGCTCGCCGCCTGGCGCGCCACGGGCAAGGCCTTCCCCAACGACTTCTCGCGCGAGAACCTCGCCGGCCGTCTCGACGAACTCTACAGCGCCAAGACCCGCGAAGAACTCGAAGCGACCCCGATCGAGGTCAAGGTCGCCGGCCGCATCATGCTCAAACGCGTCATGGGCAAGGCCAGCTTCGCCAGCATCCAGGACGTTTCCGGACGCATCCAGATCTTTGTCAGCAACGACATCACCGGCGAGGAGACGCACAAGGAATTCAAGGGCTGGGACCTGGGCGACATCGTCGGCTGCGAGGGGGTGCTGTTCAAGACCAAGACCGATGAACTGACCGTGCAGTGCCGCAGCATCCGCCTGCTGACCAAGTCGCTGCGGCCGCTGCCGGAAAAATTCCACGGCCTGACCGACGTCGAGCAGAAATACCGCAGCCGCGAACTCGACCTGATCACCAACGAGCAGACGCGCTTCACCTTCGTCGCCCGCAGCCGGATGATCCAGTCGATCCGCAATTACATGATGCACCACGGCTTCCTCGAGGTCGAAACGCCGATGATGCATCCCATTCCCGGGGGCGCCGCCGCCAAGCCTTTCACCACGCACCACAACGCGCTGGACATGGAACTGTTCCTGCGCATCGCGCCCGAGCTCTACCTCAAGCGCCTGGTGGTGGGCGGCTTCGAGAAGGTGTTCGAGGTGAACCGCAACTTCCGCAACGAGGGGCTCAGCCCGCGCCACAATCCCGAATTCACCATGATGGAGTTCTACGAGGCCTACACGGATTACCGCCGCCTGATGGACTTCACCGAGGGCCTGCTGCGGCACTCGGCGCGCGAGGCGCTGGGCACCGAGGTGTTCGAGTACCAGGGCCGCACGCTGGACCTGTCCAAGCCTTTCGCGCGCCTGACCATCGTCGGCGCCATCCATCACTACCACCCCGGATACACCTTCGAGCAACTCAACGACATCGACTGGCTGCGCCAGAAGCTGACCGAGCTGCGCTTCGACCTCAAGGCGCCGCACATGAAAAACGCCGGCCTTGGCACGCTGCAACTGGCGCTGTTCGAGGAAACCACCGAAGCCGAATTGTGGGAACCGACTTACATCATCGACTACCCGGCCGAAGTTTCGCCCCTGGCGCGCGCCAGCAACGACAATCCGGCGATCACAGAACGCTTCGAACTGTTCATCGTCGGCCGCGAGATCGCCAACGGCTTTTCCGAGCTTAACGACCCCGAGGACCAGGCCGCGCGCTTCATGCAGCAGGCGCAGGCCAAGGAAGCCGGCGACGAGGAAGCCATGTACTACGACGCCGACTACATCCGGGCGCTGGAATACGGCCTGCCGCCGACCGGCGGCTGCGGCATCGGCATCGACCGCCTGGTGATGCTGCTGACCAATTCCGCCTCGATCCGCGACGTCATCCTGTTCCCGCAGATGCGCCGCGAGTGATCCCGCGGTGAAGTCACCTCCGCTGGTTCCCGCCGAGCCGGCGGCAGCCGGCGACGGCACGCCGTATTCGGCGCTTTACGACGACGTCTATCACACCGCGCACGGCGGGCTCGCGCAGGCCCGCCATGTCTTCCTCGCCGGCAACGACCTGCCGTCGCGCTGGCTCGGCGGCGAGCGCTTCACCATCCTCGAAAGCGGCTTCGGCCTCGGCCTGAATTTCCTCGCCACCTGGCAGGCCTGGCGCGAGTCGCAAGCACGGGGCCGGTTGCATTTCATCTCGGTCGAGAAGCATCCCTTCCGCCGCGACGACCTCGCCGTCCTGCTCGCCGCGTATCCCGACCTGGCGGAGCTCTCAGCCTCAATGCTGGAGCAATGGCCGCCGCTGTCCCCCGATTTTCATCGCCTGCACTTCGATGGCGGCCGGGTCACGCTGACGCTGTTGCTCGGCGACGCATCGTCCCTGCTGCGACAACTGGTAGCGCAGGCCGACGCCGTGTTCCTCGATGGCTTCGCGCCGGCGAAGAATCCCGAGATGTGGTCGCCCGCCCTGCTGGCAATCATCACGCGCCTGTGCCGGCCCGGGGCGACGCTGGCGACCTGGAGCGTGGCCGGCGACTTGCGCCACGCCCTGGAGAACCTCGGCTGGACGCTGGAGCGACGCCCGGGATTTGCCACCAAGCGCGAGATGCTCTGCGCCACCCTGGCCAACGCCGTGTCGCCAGCGCCGACTTTTCAAGCAATGCCGGAGGACGTCAGTCGCCGCGCCATCGTCATCGGCGCCGGCCTGGCCGGCACGGCCGTCAGCGAACGCCTCGCCGCGCGCGGCTGGCGGGTGGAACTGTTTGAGCGCCATTCGCGGCCCGCGCAGGAAGCCTCCGGCAACCCGTCCGGCATACTCTTGCCGCACCTGGCGAAGGACGACGCACTGGCGGCACGTTTGTCGCGCGCCTGCTTCCTGTATGCGCTGCGCCGCCTGAGAGACCTTCCCGGCGTGCGCTGGTCGCCCTGCGGCGTGCTGCAGGTCGCACGCGATTCCGCACACGAAATCCTGCAACGGGCGACGATCGAGCAACTCATGCCGCCTGCCGACTTCGCCGCCTTCCTCGAACGCGAAGCGGCGGCACGCTTGATCGGCCACGCTGTGGTGCACGGCGGCTGGTGGTTCCCCGGTGGCGGCTGGGTCAGCCCCGGGAGTGTCTGCGAGGCCCTGCTTGCGGCCGGTGGCGAGCGCGTTCATGCACGTTTCGATACCGAGGTCGCTTCGCTGCGGCAGACGGACCATGGCTGGCAGGCCTTCGCCGCCGACGGCCAACTGCTCGCAGCAGCGCCGCACGTCATCCTGGCCAATGCCCATGCCGCAAATCGACTGCTGTCCAGCACACTGCCCCTGACGCCGATTCGAGGCCAGGTCAGCTACCTGCCGGTCGACGCCCATGAACGCCTTTCTTTCCTGCACCACGTGGTCTGCCGCGGCGGTTACCTGACGCCGCCGGATGCAGGCACGGTCTGCTTCGGCGCCAGTTTCGACAGCGGCGACGACGACCTGGCGATCCGCGTTGCCGACCATGCCGGCAACCTGCAACGCCTCGACGAACTGCTGCCAGGCATTGCCGATGGACTCGATGCGGCACAACTCGCGGGGCGCGTCGGCCTGCGCAGCGCGGCGCCTGACCGGCTGCCGCTGGTAGGCCAACTGCCCGACACGGATGCGGCCGCCACAAGCGCCGCAACGCTGGAAAACCTGCCGCGCCGCGCCGGCCTGCACGCCCTGCTCGGCCTGTCGGCACGCGGCATGGTCTGGGCGCCGCTGGCGGCGGAACTGCTGGCCAGCCAACTCGACGGCGAACCGCTGCCGGTCGAGCGCGACCTGGTCCACGCCGTCGACCCGGCACGCTTCCACCTGCGCGCGCTGCGCCGCGGTACGCATGGTTTGTAACAGATGTAACAGCTGATTGCGCCCGTCTTCCCCGTGTCCGGTGCAACGTTAATGTGTTCATGCCCAACACACGAGGAGCGCATCATGGAAGTACGCCGGATCAGCCAGCCACAGATCGTAGTTACGCCCACCCACCCGTTGCTGCTGCTCGCTGCGGTTGCGATGACCCTGTTCAGCCTCACCGGCATCGGAGCTCTTGCCGGTTGGTTGCCCGCTCCCCGGGCACAAAATCCCTCACCGCCCCACCTGGACTTGGCGGCATCTCCGATCCACGTGCAGCCCCAGCCCCGGCAAACCGTCGCCATGCAAAAGCCGGCACCGAAGCCGGTTGCGGCGCGCGAGCTGAATGCACCGGTCAATATTGGTCGCGACGACCCGACGTCCGCATCGAATAATCCGCCGCCCGCCAAATTACCGGCGCCGACCTACGGCGCCGCATCGCCAGCGCCGACTTTTTCCGCGCCGTCGCCTGAAACAAGCTACCGGGTTGCGGCATTGCAGCCGGCGATCTGCGGCGAATGCGGTGTGGTCGAGACGGTGCGCGAAGTCGCCGGCGAACCCAAGGGCGGCGTCGGCGGCGCGGTCGCCGGCGGCTTGGTCGGCGGCCTCATTGCCAACCAGATCGGCAAAGGCTCGGCGCGCGGCATCGCCACGATACTCGGCGCCGTCGGCGGCGCCTATGCCGGCAGCTATGTGGAGAAGTCGATCAGGAAGACCAGTCGTTACGAAGTCGTGGTGCGCTTCGACGACGACAGCACGCGAAGCTTCAGCAGCGACACGCAACCTGCATGGCGCAGCGGTGACCGCGTGAGGCTTCAGAACGGCCTGCTGACGATGGGTGGCGGCAGATCGAACGGCAGTCCGGTAACGATCTGATTGTTTGCTTCTTCGGGGTCAGGCAGCGGCGGCCCCTGCATCATGTTGGCGATATAGACCGCGGATTCACGCAGTTCCCGTGTCCAACCCGTATCGTCCGAAAGGCTCGGACGCAGGGATTCGAGCTTGTCGCTCACTTCATCGCCGTCCCAACCTGCCGCCGCCAGGAGTTTCATTGCCATCACTTCTGCCTCGCGCACCTGCTGCGGACGATAGCTGGCGCGCAGTGCGCGGGAACCGAGGAAGGACGCCGTCGACGTCAATGCCGTCGCTTCCAGCGCAGTACTCGCGGCAGCGCTGGCAGCGCCTCCGGCGAAGAACCCCCCGATATTCAGCGCCGGGAAAAGGATCTGCGCCGCCACGGCGACCAGGATGCTGGTGGCAACATTCTCGTCGTGATGCCCGGCAATCACGTGACACATTTCCCGAGCCAGCAGAAAGGCCAGGACGGCATCATCGAGATTTTTCCGCTGCAGGCCGCGATACACGATTATCGTGCCTCCGGCGCTGGAAGCCGCACCGGGATCGCTCTTGTCGGCGACGATGAAGTCGAAGCGCGGGAAACGCAAATACAAATCGGCATGCTGGCGAAAGGCCGAAATCGCCAGGCGGCGCCCCAGAGCAAGGATGCGCTGCTCAAAAGCCCGGTCGGCAACGCACTGCGCTTCCTGGCAGGCAGGCGCATCGGCAGCGGTCACCAACTGCAAATGCATGTCGAATTCGGAATAGACGGCGCTGAAACCCTGCAAAGGAGTCGGCGCCACCAGTTGCGGACGCCCCTCGGGCGAGGTGGCGCAAGCCGTGATGAAAAACAGCAGGAACACCGAAAGCGAGATGCGCGACATGGTCAGCTCAGAATGAACTGCAGGAACTCTCGCTCCTAAGCCGGAGATTGTCAATCCGCCTCAGGCTGCGAGCACCTTTGCCAGACGTGCCAGCACACGTTCGCGCCCCAGCACCTCGAGCACGGCATCGATACCCGGTGACTGGGGCAATCCAAGCAGGGCCACGCGCAAGGGAATCGCCAGTTGCGGCATCTTCAAGCCCGCTGCGGCGGCAGTCTCCTTGACGGCCTTCCCCAGTTCCGCCGCCTGCCAATCGCAGCCCGCGAGTCGCTCGCGCAGCGCGTTGAGGCCGCCGAGTGCCGTCGCAGTGAAATGCTGGGCGCACATCTCCGCCGTCGGCTGCGGCGGCACAAAAAACGGATGAATGGCATCCGCCAACTCGTTCAGGTTGCCGGCGCGATCGCGGTACAAGGCAACCACGCTCGCCACGTCGGGTCCGCCGGCAACCGACACGCCCTGCCGTGCCAGGCGGCGCGTCGCTTCGTCAGCGAGCCGCTTTGGATCCGCCAGCTTGAGGTAATGCGCGTTTAGCCAGTTGAGCTTCTCGGTATTGAACTGGGCGGCGGAAGCCGTGATGTGATCGAGGTCGAACCACTTCACGAATTGCTCCATGTCGAACACTTCTTCATCGCCATGCGACCAACCCAGCCGGGCCAGGTAGTTCAATACGGCTTCGGGCAGGTAGCCATCCTCGTCGTACTGCATCACCGATACCGCACCATGGCGCTTCGACAGCTTCTGCCCGTCATCACCGAGGATCATCGACAGGTGCGCGTACTGCGGCACCTGTGCACCAAGCGCCAGCAACAGGTTGATCTGGCGCGGCGTGTTGTTCACATGGTCGTCACCGCGAATCACATGCGTGATGTTCATGTCGCGGTCGTCGACGACGACGCAGAAGTTGTAGGTTGGCGTGCCGTCGGCGCGGGCGATGATGAAGTCGTCCAACTCGCTGTTGGCAAACTCGATGCGCCCCTTGACCTGATCATCCCAAGCCACCACGCCCTGCTGCGGATTCCTGAAGCGAACGACGGGGGCCGAATCGGGCGGCGGCGGCAGGATCTTGTCCAGCTCGGGGCGCCAGCGCCCGTCATAGCGCGGCTTCTCCTTGCGCGCCTCCTGCTCGGCGCGCAAGGCATCCAGTTCCTCTTTCGACACGTAGCAGCGATAGGCCGCGCCTGACGCCAGCATCTCGCCGATCACCTGGCGGTAGCGCTCCATGCGCTGCATCTGATAGAAAGGACCCTCGTCGTGGGCCAGTCCCAGCCACTGCATGCCGTCGAGAATGGCCTGCACGGCCTCGGGCGTGGAACGCGCCACATCGGTGTCCTCGATGCGCAGGATGAACGTGCCGCCATGGCGACGGGCATAGGCCCAGGAAAACAGCGCCGTGCGGGCGCCGCCGATATGCAGAAAGCCGGTGGGACTGGGGGCGAAGCGGGTACGAACCGTCATGGGATTCCAGCGCTCGGAGAAAGGGTTGAATTCTACGTCAGGCCGTCCATCCGATTGACCGCTGCCCAGCCTTTGTGGTTAAATTCGGCCCTCTTTCGCGGGCGGTTAACTCAGCGGTAGAGTGCCACCTTCACACGGTGGAAGCCACTGGTTCGATCCCAGTACCGCCCACCATCACATTTGCATAATCAGCCGTCTGGCCCTGCAATGCCGGCAGTCCGACCGGACATGCAGCAGGACCACTGCGGCTGCGGTCAAAGCCGCAGCCGTGCCGCGTCAGCCGCCACTCCTTGACTTCAAGTGCTGGCCGAAGTGACGGTCGGTCTTGATGCTGTGGTTGATGGTCCAATCCATCAGCAGCAGCTTGATGCGAAAAGCCAGATACACCGGATTTTCCGACCCGGAGTCGACTTCGCTGCCTAGGCGCGCGAGATTCGCCTGGAAACGCCTGTGCTGGTGGATATGTTCGGCCGCGAAAACATAGCGCGATTCCTGCATCAGCGCTTCTTCCGTTGCAAACTGCAAGTGCGCTTCTTTTTCGATGCGGGTCAGGATGGGCGGTGTGTCGGCAACGCGTTCTTCGCGCACGGCCAGTGCAAGGGCGTTCAACTGGCTAAGCAGCGTCCGGTGGTGGCTATCCACATCGGCTACACCGCAACTGTATTCCTCGCTCCAGGTCTGGACCAGTTCATTTTCCTCGATCCCTTCTGCATGCCCGTTGCGCAGGTATTCGTCGCAACGGTCCAGATACAGGCGGGCCGGCGCGTCCTCCGGCACCTCTTCGAGACAGCGCACCAGTCGCGTGCGGGCGCGAAAAATGTCTCCTATGAAATAAAAGGCCAGCGCTTCCTGAAATCGCTTCCGCGTTCGCAGTTTTGCCGCGCGCATGGTCGGCGGATCGGCATCAAAAACCTCATACACCGACTGCGCCTCCTGCTTGCCCTTGACCCGGTTTCGCACGAGAAACCGGATGGCATAGCGGTCCGGATCTTCCAGGCTGTGCAAGGTATGTTCGCTTATCAGGAGCGGGACACCGTAGGTCTTCGACATGTCCTCGAGACGCGAGGCGAGGTTTACCGCATCGCTGATCACGGTTCCCTCCATCCGTCCGATGCCGCCCACGGTTCCCATCATGACAATGCCGGTGTTCACGCCGATGCCGATCCGGATCGGGATGTAACCTGCCCGGGCCCGGCCCTTGTTGTAGTGCTCCAGGCGCTCGAGCATCGCCAGAGCGCCTCTCACCGCATCATCGGTCGATTCCGGGAACAGCGCCATGATCGCGTCGCCGATGTACTTGTCGATCAGTCCGCGATACGGAACGATCATCGGCTCCATCTGCGACAAATAGGAATTCAGGAAGTCGAAATTCTCCTGCGGCGTCATCGTTTCCGAAAGGCCGGTGAAATTGCGGATATCGGCGAACAGGATGGTCATCTTGCGTTCGGTCTGCATGCCGAGACGCACCGCACGAACATTATCAACGGACAAGAG
>CAIZHL010000054.1 GCA_903932755.1 uncultured beta proteobacterium | reverse complement strand
CCTTGATCAGTTCCTTGGGCAGGATGGGCTTGATGATTTCCTCGATCACGGCTTCGCGGATCTGCGGCAGTTCGATGTCCGGCGCGTGCTGGGTCGAGATGACGACGGTGTCGATCGAATGCGCCTTGCCGTCCTGGTAGCGGATCGTGACCTGCGACTTGGCGTCGGGGCGCAGCCAGGGCAGCCGGCCGTCGCGGCGCAGCATGGCCTGGCGCTCGACCAGACGGTGCGAAAGATGGATCGGCAGCGGCATCAGCACCGGGGTTTCGTCGCAGGCGTAACCGAACATCAGGCCCTGGTCGCCGGCACCCTGGTTCAGGTTGTCGTCGTAGGCCTGGTTCACGCCCTGGGCGATGTCCGGGCTCTGCTTGTCGTAGGCCACCAGCACGGCGCAGCCCTTGTAGTCGATGCCGTATTCGGTGTTGTCGTAGCCGATGCGCTTCAGCACGTTGCGCGCGATGCCGATGTAGTCGACGGTGGCGCTGGTGGTGATCTCGCCGGCCAGGACGACAAGGCCGGTGTTGCACAGCGTCTCGGCGGCGACGCGCGAATGCTTGTCCTGCGCCAGGATGGCGTCGAGGATGGCGTCTGAAATCTGGTCGGAAACCTTGTCCGGGTGGCCTTCCGAGACCGACTCGGAGGTGAAGAAGTATTCTTGTGCCATGTGCCTTGCTCCAGGAAAACAAAACGCCCCACATTGGCGAGGCCAGCTATGGGGCGGGAGCAGGCGACGCTTTAGCGATATTTATTTTCCAACCGGCGACGTTTGTCGGGGGTCTTCTCCGCCTCGCAAGTTGTCTTTTAACTCGGCGGAACTGCGTGCATTGTAGGCGGGGAGTGGCTTCTTCGTCAATTGCGGTCGCCAGGCCCTAAACTCCGCACATGCTCTGGCTGCTCCAGTTCTGCGCGGCGCGCGCCGCCTTCGCCACGATGTTCACCGCCTGGTCGGCGGTGCTGCCGCTGCTCAAGGCCGACTGGCAGATGGCGGCATGGCAGGCCGGCATGGTGCAGTCGGCCTATCACGTCGGCTTCCTGGTTTCGCTGTTCGCGGTAGGCTTTCTCTCCGACCGCTTCGGGGCGCGGCGCATCTACCTGGCGACCGGCATCGCGGCGGTGGCGAGCGGCCTGCTGTTCGCCGTGTTCGCCGACGACTTCGTCTCCGCGCTGCTGCTCTACGGCCTTACCGGCCTGTGCTCGGGCGGCTCCTACACGCCGGGCCTGGCCATCGTCGCCCAGCGCATGCCCGAACGCCGCGGCCTGGCGCTGGGCTTCTACCTCGCCGCGGCCTCGCTCGGTTATGCCATCGGCCTGCTGGTGGCGAGCGCCATGATCCCGCTCGCCGGCTGGCGCGGCGGCTTCATCGTCACCGCGCTGTTCCCCCTGTGCGGACTGCTGCTCGGCTGGTGGTCGCTGCGCGGCGTGCCCAACATCGTCCATGCGCAACCCGACGGCCACAGCCAGTTCCGCGCGCTGGCCGAGGTGTGGCGCAACAAGCCGGCGATGCTTTCGATCTGGGGCTACACCTTCCATGCGTGGGAACTGCTCGGGCTGTGGGCCTGGCTGCCGGCCTTCCTCGCCGCCGCCGCTGTGGCCGGTGGTGCCTCGGGCGCGGGGGCGACGAGTACCGGCGCCACGCTGTCGGCGCTGACTTACCTGGCCGCCGTGGTCGGCAGCGTACTCGGCGGTTCGCTGTCCGACCGCCACGGCCGCACCGCGGTGACCCTGGCACTCTCGCTGGCGAGCCTCGCCTGCTCCTTCGCCTTCGGCTGGATGGTCGGCCTGCCGCTGTTCGTGCTGGTTGCCGTGGCGGTGTTCTACAACGTCACCGGCGTCGGCGATTCCTCGATCCATTCGACGACGCTGACGGAACTCATGGACCCGCGCTACCTCGGCGCCGCCTACTCGCTGCGCTCGGTGCTGGGCTTCGGCGCCGGCGCAATTTCGCCCTGGGTCTTCGGCCTGGTGCTGGACTGGGGCCGCGCCGGCAGCCTGCCGGACCACGTGGTGTGGGGGCTGGCCTGGTCTACGCTGGGACTGGGCGGCCTGCTCGGGCCGGTGGTGATCTGGCGCCTGCGGCGGATGCCGGAGGCGAGCAGGCTGGCCGGCGGCAAGCGCTGACGCCCGGCAGGAAAACCCTCGGCCGGACAAACAGTAGGCGATAATTCCGCCTGCTTAGACTCCCTCGATTCCCCAATGTCCTCGCTGTTCCCGCTTGTCTTCAAGGTGCTGGCACATCTGCCGCTGCCGCTGCTGCACAACCTCGGCGCGCTCGCCGGCTGGCTGGCGTGGCTGCTGTCGCCCACCTACCGGCGCAACCTGGCCGTCCATATCGGCCAGGCCGCGATGACCGAAGCAAAGTGGGCGGCGATTGCCGAAGCCGGCAAGGCGGTGCTGGAACTGCCGAAAATCTGGCTGCGGTCGCAGGACGAAGTGGTCGGGCGCGTGGTCAAGGTTTCCGGCTGGGAACTGGTCGAAGAAGCTTGGGCGGCCGGGCGCGGCATCCTGTTCCTGACCCCGCACCTGGGCTGCTTCGAGATCACCGCCCAGTATTACGCCGCAAAGAAGCCGATGACCGTGCTCTACCGGCGGCCCAAGCAGGACTGGCTGGCGCCCCTGATCGAAGAAGGGCGCGGCGCCAACCTGAAACTCGCCCCCGCCGATCTCTCCGGCGTGCGCCGCCTGCTGAAGGCGCTGAAGAACGGGGAGGCCGTCGGCATGCTGCCCGACCAGGTGCCGGGCAAAGGCGAAGGCGCCTGGGTGCCCTTCTTCGGCAGGCCGGCCTACACCATGACGCTGGCCGCGCGACTGGCCGAAACGGGAGCGACGGTATTGCTGGCCTATGCCGAACGCCTGCATTACGGCGCCGGCTACCACCTCAAGCTGTTCCCGCTGTCGGCGCCGCTCGCGGGCGATCTCGATCAGCGCACGACGCAGCTCAACCGCGAGATCGAAGCCCTGATCCGGCTCTGTCCGCAGCAGTACCTGTGGGGCTACAACCGCTACAAGGAGCCGCGCGGCGCGGGCCCGCCGGAGGGCAAGGCCGCCGCCAAGGCGGGCACTGCATCATGACGAGGATCCTCCTCGCCCTGATGTGGGCATTGCACTGGCTGCCGCTGCCGCTGCTGGCGGCGCTGGGGCGCGGACTGGGGCTGCTGCTCTACGCCCTGGTGCGCGAACGCCGGCGCATCACGCTGATCAACCTCGGCCTGTGCTTTCCGCAGCTGTCGGCCGCCGAAAAGTCGGCGCTGGCGAGACGCCACTTCGCTGTCCTCGGTCGCAGCCTGCTGGAACTCGGGCTCTGGTGGTGGGCCCCGGCGGCACGCATCAAGCGCCTGGTCAGGCTGGAAGGCGAGGAACACCTGGCCGCGCATCGCGGCAAGCCGGTCATCCTGCTGGCGCCGCACTTCGTCGCGCTGGACGCCGGCGGGGTCCGCCTCGGCATCGACCACGCGATGGTATCGATCTACGCGCGGGCCAAGAACCGCGTATTCGACGGCGCCCTGCGACGCGGCCGCGAGCGCTTCGGCAAGCTGCAGCTGGTCTCGCGCACCGACGGCGTGAGCAAAGTGCTGCGGCCCCTGCGCGCCGGAACGCCGTTCTACTACCTGCCGGACATGGACTACGGCCGCAAGGATGCCGTCTTCGTGCCCTTCTTCGGCTATCCGGCGGCCACCATCACGGGCCTCTCGCGGTTGGCGAAAGTATCCGGCGCCGTGGTGCTTCCGGTCATCACGCGCATGGTCGGCGATCACTATGTGACCAGCATCGGCGAGGCGTGGACGGACTTTCCCACCGACGACGTGGTGGCCGACACGCGGCGCATGAATGCCTTCCTCGAAACCGAGATCATGAAATCGCCCGAGCAGTACTACTGGCTGCACAAGCGCTTCAAAACCCGGCCGCGCGGCGAAAAAGGGGTTTATTGACCCCTCAATTGCAGAAAGTCGGCGCTGGCGACACGGCGTATCCTGAGGCCATGCGCATCCGCTTCACCAAAATGCATGGCCTCGGCAACGATTTCGTGGTGCTCGACGCCATCAGCCAGGACTTCGTGCCGACGCCGGCGCAGGCGCGCTTTCTCGCCGACCGCCACTTCGGCGTCGGCTGCGACCAGATTCTGGTGGTGGAACGCGCGATGACGCCGGGCGTCGATTTCCGCTACCGCATCTTCAACGCCGACGGCGGCGAGGTCGAGCAGTGCGGCAACGGTGCGCGCTGCTTCGTCCGCTTCGTCCATGAGCAGGGGCTGACCGACAAACGCGAAATTCGCGTCGAGACCAAGTGCGGCCTCATCGCGCCGAAGTTGGAAGCCGACGGCCAGGTGACGGTGGACATGGGCGCGCCGCATTTCCTGCCGGGCGAAATTCCTTTTGCTGCCGATGGCGACGCCGTCGTGCATCCGCTGGCTGTCGGCGGCGAGCAGGTCGACATCAGCGTCGTCTCGATGGGCAACCCGCATGCGGTGCAGGTGGTGGCCGACGTCGATGCGGCGCCGGTCGCCCGGCTCGGCCCGCTGATCGAAGCACACCCGCGCTTTCCGCGCCGGGTCAATGCCGGTTTCATGCAGGTGGTCGACCGCCACGCCATCCGCCTGCGCGTCTATGAGCGCGGCGCCGGCGAGACCTTGGCCTGCGGCACCGGCGCCTGCGCTGTGGCCGTTGCTGGAATTTTGACCAACAGGCTTGACAGTAAATGCACCGGCAAGCTGTTGGGTGGAGAATTGGAACTGGAGTG
>CAIZHL010000053.1 GCA_903932755.1 uncultured beta proteobacterium | reverse complement strand
CTGGAATATCCGGTCGCGGTCGATGGCGCCGAACTGGCTGATCGCGCCGTCGACGGGGCAGATGAAATCAGCTTCGGCCAGCGGCCGCGCACCGGCCTGCAGCGGCCGCGTGAAGAACTCGTTGAAGCTGGCGTAGGCGGCGATGTCCGGATTCGCCGCTTCGGCCATGTTGACGCCGTAGCGGCCGACGAACCAGCGGATCACGGCGGTGGTGAGGCCGCCGGCGCGGGCCGACGCGAACCTGCCGGCAAGCGCGGTCAGCGCCTGCTTGGGCAGCAGATACTGGGCAAGGACGGCAAGACGCTCGGACACGATGGCCTTCGGTGGACGAAGCGGCGAATTATAGCGGCGGCGCCAAACCCGGCCGCCGGATGACTGAGAGCAGGCCCTACTGCCGCTTGAGCAGCCAGGTCAGCACCGGCGGCGTGATCAGCGTGGTCAGGATCACCATCATCACGATCACCGAGAACATGGCCTCGGTCATGACACCGAGCTGCTTGCCGACCATGGCGAAGATCAGGCCCACCTCGCCGCGCGGCACCATGCCCCAGCCCACCAGCCATTTGCCGGACGAGCCGGCAGCGAGGCCCGCAACCAGTTTGCCGGCCACCGCGGCGGCGGTAACGCCGAGCCCGATGCCCAGTATTGCCGGGTCGGCCAGGGTCTTCAAATCCACCTGCATGCCGGTGAGGACGAAAAACACCGGGACGAAGAAATAGCCGATCGGCTCGATCATGTGTTCGTGCTGGTGGCCGCCGTGCTTGAGCAGGATCGGCCGCAGGCGCTCGGCCAGTCCGGGGTCACCGGCCGGCAGCAGGGGTTCGATCTCGCGCACGATGGCCGGACGGTCGAAGTCGCGCAGGAAAATCGGCTCGAACAGGAGGCCGGCGGCGAAGGCGCCGATGATCGGGGCCAGGCCGATGGCATGGGCCAGCCAGGCGAGGAAGAGCCCGGTGGCCAGCACCTGGGCGAATAGCATCGAGGGCCCGGCATCGAGTTGCGCCAGCCAGCGGCTGGAATGCGGTGCGATCATGCGCCCGATCCAGATCGATCCGGCGAGGAAAATCACGGCCTGGGCGATGATGCCGCCGACCTGGCCGACACTGACCGAGCCGGCCTGCACCAGGCTCGACACCACGGCGAGGATCACCAGCCCCAGCACGTCGTCGATCACCGCGGCGCCCAGCACGATGCGCGCCGCCGGCGTATCGAGCTTGCCCAGGTCGCGGAAGACGCGGCCGGTGATGCCGACCGAGGTGGCGGAAAGCGTGGCGCCGAGGAACAGATAGGTATGGCCGGACAATCCCGGCAGCAGCCATGGCCCGATCACGTAGGCGCCCAGCACGAAGGGCACGGCGATGCCCACGATGCCGACGGCCAGGGCGCGCGGACCCACCTTGATCAGGTCCGCCAGACGTGTTTCGAGACCGATTTGCAGCAACAAGACGATGACGCCGAGTTCGGCGATGAACATCACCGCCGGATCGTCCTTGATCGACTCGAAACCGCTGAAACCCAGCAGCGCCAGGTTGCCCAGCACCACGCCGAGCAGCAATTCGCCCAGCACGGCAGGGAATCCCACCTTCTGCGCCAGCGGGGCGAACAAGCGGGCGGACATCAGGATCAGCGCCAGCCACAGCAAGTTGGCGCCGACTGCGCCGGAACCGGCCGCCCAGGCGGGTGCGGCGGCGACCAGAAATGCAAAAGCCCCCGCGACAAGCGGGGGCCTCGCAAACCGCCGGTTCAAGCCAAGGCTCACCGGCCCTGCGCAGACAGGGCCGCGATGCGCTTTTCCATGCTCGGATGGCTGG
>CAIZHL010000052.1 GCA_903932755.1 uncultured beta proteobacterium | reverse complement strand
GTCGGCACGCCGACGCAGCCGGCCATGGCGCGGTTCTGCGTCACGGCGCGGACGAACATGCCCAGCCGCGTCTTGTTCATCAGCGCCCAGACCAGGGCCAGCACGAACAGCGCAAAGCCGACGATGACGATGCGATTGAGCGGCAGGACGATGGAAGGCAGGATTTCGATGCCGCCCGACATCCAGGTCGGATTGGCGACCTCGACGTTCTGCGCGCCGAAGATCACGCGTGCCGCCTGGATCAGCATCAAGGAGAGGCCCCAGGTAGCGAGCAGGGTTTCCAGCGCGCGGCCGTAGAGCCAGCGGATCACCGTGCGCTCGAGCAGCACGCCGACGGCGGCGGCGGCGAAGAAGGCGACCGGCACGGCGGCCAGCAGGTACCAGTCGAGGTGGTCGGGGAAGTAGCTGCGGAACAGGCCCTGCATGGCATAGGTGGCATACGCACCGATCATCAGCAGCTCGCCGTGGGCCATGTTGATCACGCCCATCACGCCGTAGGTGATGGCCAGGCCCAGCGCCGCGAGCAGCAGGATGGAGCCGAGGCTCAAGCCCGAAAACACGCGGCCGATGTTTTCCGCGAGGGTCAGCCTGTCCTTGACCGCGAGCCAGGACTGGAAGGCGGCGCGGCGCACTTCGACGTCGGTTTCGTTGGCCGGCTCGGACTGGGCCTTGAGCATGGCCTGGGTATTGGGGTCGGCGCTGGAGGCAAGGCCTTTCGCTGCCTCGAGGCGGATCTTCGGGTCTTCGTCCTTGAGCGTCGCCAGCGCATGGATTTCGGACAGCAGGGCGCGGATCTTCGGCTCGGTTTCGCGGTCGCGCGCCTTGGCCAGCATCGGCGCCATGGCCGCGTCTACGTTGGTGGCGACTTCCTTGACCGCCTTGTAGCGCACCTTGACGTCGGGATCGATCAGCTTGAGTACTGCCAGCGCGCCTTCGAGTTCGCGCCGCACACGATTGTTAAGGGTGATCTCCTCGCCTTTTTCATCCTTCAGGCTGCCGTCGGCAAGTTGCTGCAACAGCGCCAACGCTTCCGGCTCTGCGGTGAGTGCAATCTTGCGAATCGCGGCAATCTTGTCGTCGGATTCCTCGGCCGCCAGTTGGCGTACCAGGGCGGGATTCGGCGCGGCTTGCGCGGCGCATCCCAGCAACAACATCAGCAACAGGAAAATTCGCGGGATCATTGGGGGTCTGGAAAAAGGCGCGGCCGGCCGTTGCCGGCCGCGCAATACTGCTCTCTCTACCTACGCAAAACAATTACGCCTTACTTGCCCTCGGGCTCGTCCTTCTTCTTGTCGTTGCCGGCAATGTAGGGCGACCACGGCTGGGCCTTGACCGGGCCCTTGGTCTTCCAGACCACGTTGAACTGGCCGTCGGCCTTCACTTCGCCGATGAACACGGCGCGGTGCAGGTGGTGGTTCTTTTCGTCCATCTTGATGGTGAAGCCGGACGGTGCCTTGAAGGTCTGGCCGGCCATGGCCGCGATGACCTTGTCGGTATCGGTGCTCTTGGCCTTCTCGACCGCCTGCTTCCACATGTGGATGCCGATGTAGGTGGCTTCCATCGGGTCGTTGGTGACGACCGTCTCGGCCTTCGGCAGCTTCTGCTTCTTGGCCCAGTCGCGGTACTGCTTGATGAACTTGTCATTCTCGGG
>CAIZHL010000051.1 GCA_903932755.1 uncultured beta proteobacterium | reverse complement strand
CGATCCCAGGAATCTGCAAATCCTCCGCGGTGGCGAACTGGTCAGCAGCCCCGGGGAGGATCGGGCCTTCTTTTATCTGGATGCCAAGGGGGAGCCTCACATCACCAACGCTCTGAACTCCTTCGCCGTGGTCAAGCTATCCGCGGAAAAATACTGCTCAGCATCGATCATGCTCGGCAAGACTGCCGAGATCAGCCACACATTCGAGATTGCCGAAGCCTAGAGAGCCTCACGATCAGGCGACATAGGACAGCCTTGTCATCAGCTTCGATGAAAGCTTCATCGCCAACCTGACAGGTAGTGGCAGCGCCCGGGCGCCAAAGTGGTTCGCTGTTTCCGCGTGGCGCATTTCGTCGGTCTTCATCTGCTCCAGCACCTCCCAGGACTTGCGATCCTGGACCGGAAGACGGGCTTTGTGGTTCTCGAGATGCCCCTCCACCTGGCGCTCGGTTTCGGCCAGGAAACCCAGGCTCCAGGTATCGCCGCACTTTCCGGCCAGCACACCGATAGCCAGTGATCCTGCATACCACAGGGGATTGAGGATGCTCTTGCGTCCGCCCAGTTCGACAATTCGCCGTTCCGTCCAGTTGAGATGCTCGGTTTCCTCCCACGCGGCCTGTTCCAGTTCGCGCCTGACCGTCGGATCGCGCGAGCCCAGTGCCTGACCTTGATACAGGGCCTGGGCGCAGATTTCGCCGCAGTGATTCACACGCATCAGGGCAGCGACATGGCGCTTCTCCTCATCGCTCATGTCCGCCTCGGGCAAGTCCGCGCCGGGCATCGGCCGCCGGGTCGGTGCGGCCACAAAGACCGCACGCAGGGCTTTGTCGAGCTCGAAAATAAGGGTGTCCAGCACGGGAGTCCTCCTGATCTCACTTTGCATCGGGGTGCTTGCCCAAGCGCAACGCGTTGCGCCCCTCTTCGGCGTTATTGATGGCACTGCTGGCGGGACAGAAATAATCACGGCTCAAGGCTGCGTGGTGTCGATTGACGGGCTTGTTTTCGATGGGGCGCCATTCAATGCGGGTGGCGCGCGATTTCACCCAGGTGCCGTCGCTGCGCCCGGTGGCGTAATGCTTCCAGGTCAGATCCTTGCAGTTGATGCCTTCGAAGCTCACGTTGGTGGCGCCACCCGAAGTACGGACCACCAAGACGTAGCGCACGATGCCGTCGCTGCCGACACTGAGCGTGCTGGCATCGATGAAGTAGTTGTTGGTGGCGACAGGACCGACGTAATACTCGCGCAGGTTCTCCTGTCGTGGGAAGGCGGGAGGCTCAACCTCCTTCAGTTCCTGCCAAGGCGCCGCCTCCTCGAAGTTGGACTCGACCTTTGGCGCCAACGGCGACTGCGCCGCCGCACTCGCAGAAATTATTGCGACGGCAAAAACTGCCAGGTGCTTCATTTTTCATCCCCCGCCGAACCCGGTTCCCATCTCGGCATGCGCTCCTCAGGGTGGGCAAACAGCAGGCGCGCCAGTTCAAGCAGCGCCGCTTCATACACGCCGCGCTTGAACTCGATCACGTTGGCCAGCGGGATCCAGTAGCTGTTCCAGCGCCAGGCATCGAATTCCGGATGTGCACTGGCGCGCAGGCAGACGTCGCTGTCGCGGCCGACCAGGCGCAACAGAAACCAGATCTGTTTCTGCCCCCGATAGGTACTGCGCCATTCGCGGCGAACCCACTGCTTCGGCACCTCATAGCGCAT
>CAIZHL010000050.1 GCA_903932755.1 uncultured beta proteobacterium | reverse complement strand
TGTTCCGCGACCTGCCTTACACCTGCACCATGAACCCGATGCTGGGCCACGAGGTCGAGCCCGAGTACCACGTCACCGAAGCCACCGAGAAGAAGCGCGTGATGGTCATCGGCGCCGGTCCCGCCGGCATGGAAGCGGCCATCACGGCGCGCCGCCGCGGCCACAGCGTGACCGTATTCGACAAGGCCGACAAGATCGGCGGCAACCTCGCCGCCTATGCCGCCAACGACCTGGCGCGCCCGGCCGACCTGCAAAGCGTGATCGACTACTACGGCGTGATGGCGAAAAAGCTCGGCGTCGAAGTGCGGCTCAACACCGAGGCCAACGCCAAGTTCATGCGCAGCGTGCTGCACGAATACGACGCCTGCATCGTCGCTGCGGGCGCACGCACCGACCTGGAATCCTTCAAGTACATGCCGGGAGCCGAACTGCTGATCGACGCGCTGGAAGTCGCCCACGGCAGGAAGACTGTCGGCAAGCGCGTGGTCATGCTCGGCGGCGGCGCGATCGGCCTGACGATTTCCGAGTTCCTGCAGAAGGCCGGCCACGAAGTCACGGTGGTCGAGAAGGACAAGCGCATCGGTGGCGACATCATGCCGACCTTCAAATGGCGCCATACCGCCTGGGTCGACGAGCTCGGCATCAAGACCATCTGTTTGGCGCAACTGGTCAAGGTCACGGCAGAGGGTGCCACGGTAAAGACGGCCAAGGGCGAGGAGGTTTTCGTTCCCTGCGACAACGTCATCGTCTCCAGCCCCCGCCGCGCCAACCACGACCTGTTCTACGAGTTCCAGTGGATGATCGACGAACTGCACGGCGGCGGTGACGCCACGGTGCCGCGCGGCCTCGACGCCGCGATCCAGGAAGGCTACAAACTCGGCGTAAGAATTTGACGGGAGGCGGTCATGGCTTATTCGGCGCATGTCGATACTTTTACCCGCGATAGTCTGCCGCCGCCCGAGGCGCAGCCGGAGTTCCTCTTCGAACTGCCGGAATTGAAGTTTCCCGAGCGCATGAACTGCGCGACGGAACTGCTCGACCGGCATGTCGCCGAAGGCAGGGGAGGGCGCGTCTGCATCCAGGCGCCGAACCTGCGCTGGACCTACGCCGACCTGCAGGAGAAGGCCAACCGCATTGCCAACGTGCTGGTGAAGGACCTCGGCGTCGTTCCCGGCAACCGCGTGTTGCTGCGCGCGCCGAACAACCCGATGATGGCCGCGTGCTGGTTCGCGGTGATGAAAGTCGGCGCTGTCGCCACGGCGACCATGCCGCTCTTGCGCGCCAAGGAACTCAAGCACGTTATCGGTAAGGCCAAGGTGACCCATGCCCTGTGCGATTTGCGCCTGGCCGAGGAACTCAAGCTGGCCGCCGCCGAGTCGCCCGATCTCAAACATATCCGCTGGTTCAATGACGCCACTGCCGACGGGCTAGAAGCGGCGATGGCGAAGCAGTCGGCCGAATTCAGCAATGTCGACACCGCGCGCGACGACACCTGCATCCTCGCCTTCACTTCCGGCACCACCGGCCAGCCCAAGGCCACCATGCACTTCCACCGCGACGTCATGGCCTCCTGCGTCTGCTGGCCGCCCTACGTCTTGCGGCCGACACCCGACGACATCTTCATGGGCACGCCGCCGCTGGCCTTCACCTTCGGCCTCGGCGGCCTGCTGCTGTTCCCGCTTTCGATCGGCGCCTCGACCGTGCTGCTGGAGCAGGGTGCGCCGCAGGACCTGGTCGATGCGATTCTGAAATACCAGGCGACGATCCTGTTCACCGCGCCGACCTCCTACCGGGCCATCGCCGCGATCGCCGGCCCGCTGCGCGGCAGCACGCTGAGGAAGTGCGTCTCGGCCGGCGAGGCGCTGCCGGCGGCGACGCGCGCGCTGTGGAAGGAGGCTACCGGCATCGAGATGATCGACGGCATCGGCGCCACGGAACTCATGCACATCTTCATCTCCGCCGACGAGAAGGAGGCGCTGCCCGGCGCCACCGGCAAGGTGGTGCCCGGCTACCTCGCCTGCATCATGGATGACCAGGGCAAACCGGCCAGGACCGGCGAGATCGGCAAGCTGGCGGTCAAAGGCCCCACGGGCTGTCGGTACCTCGCCGACGAACGCCAGGCCAGCTATGTGAAGAATGGCTGGAACTACACGGGCGACGCCTACGTGCTGGATGCGGATGGCTATTACCACTACCACTCGCGCACCGACGACATGATCATCTCGGCCGGCTACAACATCGCCGGTCCCGAGGTCGAGGACGCCTTGCTGCGCCATCCCAAGGTGGCCGAATGCGGCGTGATCGGCGTAGCGGACGACGAGCGCGGCCAGGTGGTCAAGGCCTTCGTCGTACTGCGGCCCGGCAACGATCCCACGCCGGAAACGGCCAGGGAATTGCAGGACTACGTCAAGCAGAGCATCGCCCCCTACAAATACCCGCGCCAGGTCGAGTTCGTCGCCAGCCTGCCGCGTACCGAAACCGGCAAGTTGCAGCGCTTCCGCCTGCGTGCGCCGAAATAAGGAGAAGCAAATGAAGACACTACTACCACCCGGCTGGCCGCTCGCCAAAGGCTACAGCCACGGCGTCATGGCGCGCGGGCAGATGGTGTTCGTCGCCGGCCAGGTTGGCTGGGACGAGAAATGCGAGTTCCCGGGGCCGGATATCGTGAGCCAGGCCGAGCAGGCGCTGAAGAACATCGTCGCCATCCTCGCCGAAGCCGGCGCCAAGCCGGAGCACATCGTGCGCATGACCTGGTACCTCGGCAGCAAGGAGGAATACTGGGCCAAGCAGAAGGAACTCGGCGCCGTGTTCCGTCGCCTGATCGGCCACTACGGAGCCGCGATGACCGCGGTGCAGGTGGCCGGCTTCGTCGAGGAAGGGGCCAAGGTCGAGATCGAGGCCACCGCCGTCATTCCCGACTGATACCGGATGGACGATGAGCGCTGGTTGCGCATCCTGCAGCGCCTGCCCGAAGTCGAGGAGGCCGGCGGACCGCCGCTCGCCGTGGCCTTCATCGGCGCCGAAGACTATGCTGCGAAGCGCGGGCAGACCTGGCTCTGGTGGCCGGGCAGCCGCGCGCGCGCGACGGGGCCGGTCGGCTTCGATGGCCGGTTTCCGGCGGACTGGGGACTGCTGTTGGTGATGAACGACATCGCCATCGAAAAAGTCGGCGCTGACGGCACGGCGTGCATGGCCCACCTCGCGCGCCTGCTCGACATCAAGCCCTTCGTTCTGCGGCAGCGCGACGAACTGGACGAGTCTGGCGTACTGGAATTCATCGAAACACTGGAACTGGCAACGCCCAAACACTGATGAACGACGTCATTGAACAAGGCTTCGGCGACATCGCCGCGTGGCAAAAGATGCTGGACCGCAACCGCGAGTTGTTCGTGGACATGGAGCAGGGCTCGCGCATCGGTTTCGTCTCGCGCGAAGCATCGGGCATCCTGCCCGGCAAGCATCTCGAAGGCGTCAAGCTGACGCCCGATGTGCCGCTGCTGGCTTGGGAGATCGACAAGGGTGCGATGTCGGCGCGCATCGAGCGCTTCACCGGCATGGCCACCACGCGCGTCGACGTGCTGCTGGTGGCCGACGAGGAAGCCATGGCGGGGATGCAGGCGGCGCTCGACGGCGATGCGCTGGCGACCATCAAGCGCCTGGTGCGGCGCGGGCGCATGATGTTCTTCGTCTTCAAGAACAAGGCCCAGTTGCAGGACGCCGGCTATGAGGATTTCCTCGAATCGCTGGGCCTGGCCTTCCTCGGGGCCTGCCGGTGATCTTCATCAACCCCCACGGCGCGCCGGAACTGGCCTGTGATCACTGCGGCTGTCGCTGGGTTGATCGCCTGAAGGGAGTCGCCTATTGCTACGAGTGCGGCGAGGAAATCACGGCGGACTCGATCGCCGAATTCCAGCGCGCGCTGCTGGAATTCTCGGCGAATAACACTCAGCCGGGGGGCGGCACCACGTAGCGTTCCAGGCTGGCGCGCATGTCGGCCGCAATCGGCACCGAGCGGTGGTTTTTCAGCGAGGCGACGACGACGGTAAGCGTGGCCTGCACCCGCACTTCGCCGCTCGAGGTGCCGGTGACGTTCAATTCCAGCGAGCTCTTGCCGATCCGGTTCACCGAGAGTGACAGGCGCAGCATTTCGCCGACCTTGCTCGGCGACAGGAAGCGACAGGTGATGTTGCCCATCGGCACACCCATGCCTTGCTCGACGTGGAAGCGAGCGAAGTCGATGCCCAGGCCCTGATTGAACCAGTCCTCGACCAGTTCGTTGAACAGCACGAAATACTGCGGGTAAAACACGATGCCGGCCGGATCGCAGTGATGGAAGCGGATCAGCTTGTCGCATTCGAAAGGGCTGGGGGTCACTGGGATGTGCTCCGGAGAAAAAAGAAAAGAGAGCTTACGCTCTCTTCCTGAGTACTGGCCTTGAGTTTCTGTTCTGGGTCAGGCGGCCTTGGGCCAATCGACCTTGGGCAGGTCTTTGGTGGCCTCATCCACCAGTTCCCTGGGATAGTCGAAGTCCTCGAGTTTTCCGGAGAGATAGCGGTCGTAGGAGGCCATATCGAAGTG
>CAIZHL010000049.1 GCA_903932755.1 uncultured beta proteobacterium | reverse complement strand
TGGGAAATCGCCCCAACCACCGTTGCCGGCCGCAAGGGCGATGTCGTCATCGACAAGGATGAAGGCCCGTTTGCCGTCAATGTGGACAAGATTCCGACCCTCAAGCCGGCCTTCAAGAAGGACGGCACGGTCACCCCGGCCAACTCGTCGTCGATTTCCGACGGCGCCGCCGCCATGGTCCTCATGCGCGCCTCGCAGGCCGCCCAACTCGGCCTCCAGCCGCTCGCCCGCATCGTCGCCCACGTCACCCACGCCGGCGTCCCCGCCCTCTTCCCCTCGGCCCCGGTCGGCGCCATGCAAAAGCTCTTCGCAAAAACGGGCTGGACTGCGGAATCGGTTGATCTCTACGAAATCAACGAAGCCTTCGCCGTCGTCACCATGGCCTCGCTGCACGACCTCAAGCTAGACCCGGCCAAGGTCAACATCCACGGCGGCGCCTGCGCCCTCGGCCACCCGATTGGCGCTTCCGGCGCCCGCATCGTCGTCACCCTGCTCGGCGCCCTCAGAAAGTACGGTCTGAAGCGCGGCGTTGCCAGCCTGTGCATCGGCGGTGGCGAAGCAACGGCCCTGGCCGTGGAAATGCTGTAATTGCCGCAAGCGGCGACTTCACTCACCTATTTCAAGCTGATAGCAGCCATGTTCATGTGGGGCGGCACCTGGATTGCCGGACGCATCATCGCGCAGGAGGTCGCGGCACCGCTCGCCGTCGCCTCCCTGCGCTTTGTGCTGGCCGGGCTGGTCGTCGCCGCCTTTGCCGTAAGCAGCGGTCGTCGCCTGCCATTGCCGGCCGGCCGACAGGAATGGGGTGTGATGGCGGCGCTGGCCTTTACCGGTGTATTCCTCTACGGCCTGTGCTTTTTCTACGGTCTTCAGCATCTGGCTGCCGGGCGCGGCGCCCTGGTCGTCGCCCTTAACCCGGTAATGGTGGCGCTGCTCGCCTGGCTGTTCGGCCAGGAAAAAATGTCGGTCGCCAAAGGCCTGGGCATTGCCATCGCCATGGCCGGCTGCCTGACGGTGATTGGCAACGGCGACCCCTTCGCCCTGCTACAAGGTAGCGTCGGCCTCGGCGAATGGCTGATTCTCGGCTGCGCCCTGAGCTGGGCGTCCTACACTTTCATCGGGCGACGCGTTTCACAAACCCTGCCCGCCCTCGCCGTGACCCTCTACGCCAGCCTGCTCGGCGCCCTTTTCCTCGGCATCGCCGCCGTTTTCCAGGGCGATATTGCACCGGCCGAATGGTCGCTGAGGGTGTGGGCCAGCATGGGCTTTCTCGCCATTTTCGGGACCGCCATGGCCTATACCTGGTTCACCAGCGCAGTGCATCAAATCGGCGTCGCCCGAGCTTCGGTTTTCATCAATCTGGTACCGGTCTTCGCCGTCCTGCAGGCTGCTGTTCTGCTCGACGAGCGCCTCGGCCTGTCAGTTCTCGCCGGGGGCCTGCTGGTCATCGCCGGCGTCTGGCTAACCAGCTATCGCAAGGAAACAACATGATTCTCACGCAAGAACAGGAAATGATCCGCGACACCATGCGCGCCTTCGCGCAGGAACGTCTCGCCCCCTTCGCCGCTGATTGGGACCGCAACCACACATTCCCGGCCGAAGCCCTCAAGGAATTGGGCGAACTCGGCGCCCTCGGCATGGTCGTCCCCGAAGAATGGGACGGTGCCGGCATGGATTACATGTCTCTGGTACTCACGCTGGAAGAAATCGCTGCCGGCGA
>CAIZHL010000048.1 GCA_903932755.1 uncultured beta proteobacterium | reverse complement strand
TGTCGGGCAGCTTGGTGCCCTGCGCCGAAAAGAACTTGATGCCGTTGTCGTCGAAGGGATTGTGCGAGGCGGAAATCACCACCCCGGCCTGCAGGCGCAGCGCGCGCGTGAGATAGGCCACCGCCGGCGTCGGCATCGGCCCGCACAGCATGACGTCGACCCCGGCCGCGGAGAAACCCGCTTCGAGGGCGGCTTCCAGCATGTAGCCCGAGATGCGCGTGTCCTTGCCGATCAGGACCGCCGGCCGCTCGCCGGCGCGCAGGCCCTCGCGCGCCACCAGCGCGGAGCCCGCGGCGTAACCCAGGCGCATGATGAAGTCGGGCGTGATCGGCATCTGCCCGACCCGGCCGCGAACGCCGTCCGTACCGAAATACTTGCGTCCCATTCAGAAATCCTCCACGGCTTGCAGTATGGCCATTGCATCGCGCGTCGCCGCGACGTCATGGACGCGGACGATGCGCGCGCCCCGTTCCACCGCCAGCACGTGCGCCGCGATGCCGGCATGAACCCGCTCCGGTGCCGGCCGCCCGGTGAGCAGGCCGAGCATGGATTTGCGCGAAAGGCCGACCAGCAGCGGCAGGCCGGGCACCACCAGTTCGTCGAGGCGGCGCAGCAGTTCGAGGTTGTGTTCCAGGGATTTGCCGAAGCCGAAACCGGGGTCCACCGCGATGCGGTTCAGGGCGATGCCCGCCGCTTCGGCCGCAGCCACCCGTTCGGCGAGAAAGCCGGCGACCTCGACCACAATGTCATCGTAATGCGGGGCGTCCTGCATGGTGCCCGGCTCGCCCAGCATGTGCATCAGGCAAAGCCCGGCCTTGCTTGCAGCGACCAGTTCCAGCGCCGGGCGCACGCAGGGCATTGATGTCGTTGATCATGTCGGCGCCGGCATTCAGTGCGAGGCGCATCACCTCCGGCTTCACGGTGTCGATCGAAAGCGGCGTACCGCAGTCGCGCAGGGCCTCGATCACCGGCAGCAGGCGGTCGATTTCCTGTTGCGCCGGGATCGGCAGCGCCCCTGGCCGCGAGGACTCGGCGCCAAGGTCGAGGATGTGCGCTCCCTCTTCGATCTGCCGCAGGCCCTGGGCAATGGCCAGGTCGGGATTGCCATGCAGACCGTCGCCGGAAAATGAATCGTCAGTAAGATTGACGATGCCCATGATCAGCGGCCGATCGGCATTCAGGACATAGCGACCGCAGTGAAAATTCTGTGTCATGAAAAAGCGCGGGCCACCGAATCGGAAGGTCTTCGGCGGCCCGTGTGCGGGTCAAGGAAAATCAGGCGGGTGCCGGCGCAGTCGGCTCGGGGCCCGGCGTACTGTCGGCCCGGGGTGCCGGCGGCGCGCTGGATGGCTTGGGCGGACGCGGCGGCAGGCCGGCCATGATGTCGTTGATCTGGTCGGCGTCGATGGTCTCGAGTTCGAGCAGGGCGGCGGTCATGGCCTCGACCTTGTCGCGGTTGTCTTCGAGCAGCTTGCGCGCGCGCGCGTACTGCTCGTCGAGCACGCGACGGATCTCCACGTCGACCTTCTGCATGGTGGATTCCGACATGTTCTTGTGCGTGGTGACGGAGCGGCCGAGGAAGATTTCACCCTCCTCTTCGCCATACACCATCGGACCCAGGCTGTCCGACATGCCCCACTGCGTCACCATGCGCCGCGCCAGATCGGTCGCGCGCTGGAAATCGTTGGAAGCGCCGGTGGTCATCTGCTGCATGAACAGTTCTTCGGCGATGCGGCCGCCAAACAGGACGCAAATGGTGCACAGCAGGCGGTCACGATCCTGGCTGTAGCGTTCCTGGTCGGGCAATTGCATGGTCAGGCCCAGCGCGCGGCCGCGCGGGATGACGGTCACTTTGTGCACCGGATCGGTCTTCGGCAACAGCTTGGCGACCACGGCGTGGCCGGACTCGTGATACGCGGTGTTGCGGCGTTCCTCTTCGGGCATGACCATCGAGCGGCGCTCGGCGCCCATCATGATCTTGTCCTTGGCGCGCTCGAAATCTTCCATGTCCACCAGTCGCTTGTTGCCGCGCGCGGCAAACAGCGCGGCTTCATTGACCAGGTTGGCGAGGTCGGCGCCCGAGAATCCGGGACAGCCGCGGGCCAGGATCGAAGCGTCGATGTCCGGCGCGACGGGAACCTTGCGCATATGCACCTTGAGGATCTGCTCGCGACCGCGGATGTCGGGCAAGGGCACCACCACCTGGCGGTCGAAGCGACCGGGACGCAGCAGCGCCGGATCGAGCACGTCCGGGCGGTTGGTGGCGGCCACCACGATCACACCCACGGATGGCTCGAAGCCGTCCATCTCCACCAGCATCTGGTTCAGGGTCTGCTCGCGCTCGTCGTTGCCGCCGCCGAGGCCTGCGCCGCGCTGGCGGCCGACGGCATCGAGTTCGTCGATGAAGATGATGCAGGGCGACTGCTTCTTGGCCTGTTCGAACATGTCGCGCACGCGCGCCGCGCCCACGCCGACGAACATCTCGACGAAGTCGGAACCGGAAATCGAGAAGAAGGGCACCTTGGCCTCGCCGGCGATGGCCTTGGCCAGCAGGGTCTTGCCGGTACCGGGCGAGCCGACCAGCAGCACGCCGCGCGGAATGCGCCCGCCGAGCTTCTGGAACTTCGACGGGTCGCGCAGGAAGTCGACCATTTCAAAGACTTCCTCCTTGGCCTCGTCGCAGCCTGCTACGTCGGCAAAGGTGATGGTGTTCGAGGATTCGTCCATCATCCTGGCGCGGCTCTTGCCGAAGGAGAATGCACCACCCTTGCCGCCGCCCTGCATCTGGCGCATGAAGAAAATCCAGACGCCGATCAGCAGCAGCATCGGGAACCAGGAAACGAAGATGCTGGTGAGGAAGGACTGCTCTTCCTCCGGCTTGGCTACAACCTTGACGTTGTTCTTGAGCAGGTCGGACACCATCCAAAGGTCCGGCGGCGCGTAGGTGGTGATCCGCTTGCCGTCGGTGGTGGTGGCTTCCAGGGTGCGGCCCTGGATTACGACCTTGGTGACGCGACCGGATTTCACTTCTTCAAGGAACTGGGAGTACTCCAGTGATCCGAGCACAGCACTCTGGCGTGTGTTGAACTGGTTGAACACCGTCATCAGGACGATGCCGATAACCAGCCAGATCGCCATATTTTTGAACATGTTATTCAAGGTGTAGCCTCTCTTTCCCTGGAGCGGGATTACGTATCAGGCGATTCTAGTGCCGTTCGACCTGCCCTGCAAACCACATAGACCATCCGTCAAGCCTTCTTGTTCCGCGCCAGCAGGTATATCTCGGCGCTGCGATTGCGCGATGCCGCGGGCTTTCTCATCAACAAGGTCTGAAACTGGTCCTGCAGCGCACGACGCAGTTCCATGAAGCCATCGCCCTGGAATACCTTGGTCAGCATGTCGCCGCCGGGCTTCAGGTGCAGCGCGCAGAACTCCAGCGTCAATTCGGCCAGTACCATCACGCGCGCCTGATCGACCATGCCGATACCCGACATATTGGGGGCCATGTCCGACAATACAAGGTCGACCTGGCGACCATCGAGGGCATCTGTCAGCGCCTGCAACACGGCGGCGTCATGAAAATCCCCCTGGATGAACTGGACGCCGTGCACCGGCTCCATCGGCAGCAGATCCAGCGCAATCAGCCGTCCGCCGGGGGCCACGCGCTTCGCAGCTACCTGCGACCAACTGCCGGGCGCCGAGCCGAGGTCGACCACGGTCATGCCCGCCTTCAGCAGTTTGTCCTTGTCGTCGATCTCGGTCAGCTTGAACGCGGCACGCGACCGCCACCCTTCGACCCGGGCCCGCTGCACATAGGCGTCATTGACGTGCTCGGTAATCCAGGCCTTGGTGGTCTTGTTCTTCTTGACCTTCTGTTTGCTCTCGATCTTGCCGCTCAAGTTACAATCCCGTCATGACTGAAAACACCACCCCGCTGAGCCCCGTCCAGCGCCGCGCCCTGCGGGCCGCCGCGCACCACCTGAATCCCGTCGTCTCCATCAGCCAAAAGGGCCTGACGCCTTCGGTACTGGCCGAGATCGACCGCTGCCTCAAGGCCCACGAACTGATCAAGCTGCGACTTTACGGCATTGAGCGGGAAGTGCGCGAGCCCCTCTTCCTTGAAATCTGCGCCGCGCTCAACTGTGCCGAGGTGCAGCACATCGGCAACCTCCTGGTGCTCTGGCGCGAAAATCCCAAGGACGCTGCGGTAGAGAAGTCGGTGGTGGCGACACGCCGAAAATCCGAAGCGATGACCAAGAAGCAGGCCGCGGCGCGCAGCGAACCTCGCAGCCGCAAGGGCTAACGCCCTTTCCCCCGCTCCTGCAGTATCACCAGCGCAATTCCCAGCAGGGATTGCACCAGGTAAAGCGCGCTGGAAACGCCATGCCAGGTGCTGAAGCGATCGCGTAACGCGCTTTCCATCACCTGCCGCGGCAAGGCATCGGCTTTCAACTGGGCAAGTATCGGCTGTATGCCGAAATGGCCGGCCACGGTCAGGGCCAGCATCAGCAGCACGATCCAGAACACGCCTGACTGCACGGCACGCCAGCCTTTGCCGGCAAGGACAAAAAGAATCAGATAGGTCCCGCAGGCCAGACCCACCCAGGCAATCATCGAGAACATCGCCCCGGCGACGGCCCCGGCCACGCTTCGATCGGCAAGCTGGGAAAACAGCACAGGAGCGGCGAGGTAGCCGATCGCCAGCAGGCCGCCGACCCAGACGGTCACCGCGATGCTGTACAGCGCGGAGAAGAAGCCCCTCATTCAGACGTATTTGACGTCGAGGATTTCATATTCCCGGCGTCCGCCCGGTGTCTGCACCTCGGCCACGTCGCCGGCGAACTTTCCGATCAGCGCCCGCGCCACAGGGGAATTGAGTGAAAGCATGCCCGACTTGATGTCGGCCTCATCGTCGCCGACGATCTGGTAGGTGACCTTGCTGCCGCTGTCCATGTCTTCGAGTTCCACCGTCGCGCCGAAAACCACGCGACCGTCGGCGTCGAGCGATGCCGGATCGATGATCTGGGCATTGCCGAGCTTGCCCTCGACTTCCTTGAGGCGCCCTTCGATGAAGCCCTGACGTTCCTTCGCGGCATCGTATTCGGCGTTCTCCGACAGGTCGCCGTGTGAGCGCGCCTCGGCGATCGCGGCAATCACCGCCGGACGATCGATGGTCTTCAGGCGCTGCAACTCCTTGCGCAACAGTTCCGCGCCGCGCAGCGTGATGGGGAATTTGCCGCTCATTGCGGCAACTCCGCGTGGAGCGACTGCAACGAATAGGTTTCGAGGCCATCGTGGCGCATACCGGCGCACGCGGCACGACCGCCCTCGATGGTGGTGAACAACGTGACCTTGGCACCCAGCGCGGAGGTGCGGATGGAGCGGGAATCCGCGATCGCGGTGCGCTTTTCCTCGACCGTATTGACGATCAGCACGATCTCACCGTTCTTGATCATGTCGACCACATGCGGCCGACCCTCGGTCACCTTGTTTACCATGGTGACCGGGATGCCGGCAGCTTCTATCGCACCGCCCGTGCCGCGCGTCGCCACCAGGGAAAAACCCAGTTCATGCAACTCGCGCGCGACCTCGACCGCCTTCGGCCGGTCGCCCGGCTTGACGCTGAGGAAGACCTTGCCCGATTTCGGCAGTCGCGTACCGGCGGCGAGCTGCGACTTGACGAAGGCCTCGCCGAAGCTGCGACCGACGCCCATCACCTCGCCGGTGGATTTCATCTCGGGTCCGAGGATGGTGTCGACTCCGGGGAACTTGATGAAGGGGAACACCGCTTCCTTCACCGAGAAATATGGCGGGATGATTTCGCGCGTCACGCCCTGGTCGGCAAGGCTGCGCCCCGCCATGCAGCGTGCCGCGATCTTGGCCAGCGGCAGGCTGGTCGCCTTGGAGACGAAAGGCACGGTGCGCGAAGCGCGCGGATTGACCTCGAGCACGTACACCACCGCGGCGTCGCCGCGACCCTGAATCGCGAACTGCACGTTCATCAGGCCGACCACATTCAGGCCCCTGGCCATCATCTCGGTCTGGCGACGCATCTCGTCCTGAACTTCCGGACAC
>CAIZHL010000047.1 GCA_903932755.1 uncultured beta proteobacterium | reverse complement strand
CAGGTTCTCGACTTCCTCGCAGCTGATCTTCTCGCCGCCGCGGTTGATCAGGTCCTTGCGCCGGCCTTCGGTAAACACGTGGCGGCCCTGCTTCCTGACGATGTCGCCCATGCGGTAGAAGCCGTCGGGCGTAAAGGCCTCGGCCTGTTTCTCGGGCGCGTTGAAATAGCCGTGGATGGTGTAGGGCCCGCGCGTCACCAGTTCGCCGGGCTCGCCGTCCGCCACCTCGTTGCCGTCGTCGTCGAGCACCTTGATCTCGTCGTCCTCGCACACCGGCACGCCGGAACTGGTGAGCAGCATGTCCTCCGGCGCATCCAGCGGCACCATGTTGATCAGCCCCTCCGCCGTACCGTAGATCTCCTGGGCGTTGCAGCCGAAGCGCTCGCGTATCCGAGCGCGCAACTCAGGCGCCAGGCGCGCGCCGCCGTTCTGGATCACTTTGAGCAAAGACAAGTCGAACTCGTCAGGTACCGGCGAATTCAGCCAGTTCGAGATCAGCGGCACCACGGCGGCGATCGCGCTGACCTTCTCGCGCTGCACCAGCGCGAACACATCGGCGGCATCGCCCGAGGGCGCCAGCACCACCGTGCCGCCGTAATAGAAGCAGCCGAGCATCCCGGGCGATGCCAGGTTGTAGTTGTGTCCCAGCGGCAGGATCGCCATGAACACCGTGGCCTCGTCGAAGCCGCCGGCGCGGCCGCAAAGTCGCGCATTCAGCACGTAGTCCTCGTGGGTGCGCGGGATCAGCTTCGACAGCGAAGTCGTGCCGCCCGAGAGCAGCATGGTGGTGACCTCACCCGGATCGGGATCGTGGCCCGCCAGCCGCGCGCTGATAGCCGCTTCCGCGAGCGGCGCGGCGATCATCGAGCGCAGGTCGATCTGCCCCGGGCCGGGCTCGCCGGCGACGAAGACACGGCGCAGGGCAGGCGCGTCGGGGCCGATTTCGCGGGCCATCTCGCGGTAGTCGAAGCTGCCGATGCAATCGGGGATCACGTAGGCCGCGGCCCCCGAGGCCTTGAGGAAGTGGCGGACTTCGCTGTGGAGATGGGCGCGCAGCGCCATCACCGGAATCGCGCCGATGCGCGTCAGGGCGAAATAGGCGAAGACGAACTCGGGGCCGTTGGGCAGTTGCAGCACCACCCGATCCTGCGCCCTGATACCGGCGTCGAGGAAGCCGCAGGCCAGCCGCCGCGAACCGGCAACCAGATCGGCGTACGTCAGGCGCAGATCGCCGCAGACCAGCGCCGTCTTGCCCGGCAGGCGCGCGGCGCTGCGCTCCAGGAGTTGCGGAATCGTGATGCCTTCCCACCAGCCACGCCGGCGGTAAAGCGCCGCCGCATCGGCGGGCCAGGGCACGCAGCCTTCGAGCATGCTTCTCCTCCATATTTTCCGCCGGGTATCCCGGTCTGTGGCGACGGTTTGCCCATCGCCGCTTGCACTCTAGAGCAAAACGCTATCTACTTATAGCGAATAGCGTCAATACATTCCATTCATTCCATGAATATATCGGGCTTCGATCTAAACCTGCTGCTGGTCTTCGATGCCGTGCTTGCCGAGCGTTCGATCAGCCGCGCTGCGGATCGTCTGGACCTGTCGCAGCCGGCGGTCAGCAATGCGCTGGCGCGGATGCGCAAGGCCACCGGCGACCGCCTGTTCGTCCGCCTCGGCAACGCCATGGTGCCGACGCCCTACGCCCAGGGCATCGCCGATCCGATCCGCCAGGCGCTGACGGGCATCCGCGTCGCGCTGGGCGCCAGCCAAGAATTCGATCCGGCGAACTCGCAGCGCAACTTCGCGATCTACCTGACGGATCTCGGCGAAGCCTACTTCCTGCCGCGCCTGCTGGAACGCCTGAACCGCATCGCGCCCGGCGTGCGCCTGCGCACCCTGCCGATGCCGTCCGAGTCCGCCGAGGAGGCCCTGCGCAACGGCGACGTCGATCTAGCCATCGGCAACCTGCCCGACCTCGGCGCCGGCTTCTACGTGCAGCGGCTGTTCCGCGACCGCTATGTCTGCGTGGTGCGCCGCGACCATCCGTCCATCGCCGAGCGCATCACGGCACGCCAGTTCGCCGCCGCCTCGCACGCCATCGTCACGCCGGGCGGCTGGGGCCACGGCATCATCGAGCGCACCCTGATCGAGCACGGCCTGGAGCCGAGAATCACGCTCAGGATGCAGAATTTCCTGGTGCTGGCGAGCATCGTCGCCACCACCGACATGGTCGCCATCGTGCCGCACAGCGTCGGCAGCCAGCTCTCGCAGCACAACGAAGTGAAGCTGCTGCCGCTACCGATCGCAATACCCGCCTTCGACGTCCGGCAATGCTGGCAGGAACGCTTCCACGACGACCAGGGCAACCGCTGGCTGCGGCAGCAGTTCATGGACTTGTTCGGCAAATAGCGTTCAAAAAGTCGGCGCTGGCGATACGGCGATGAATCCGGGAATCTGGAATACCGGGTTGGCTTTTGTTGACTGGCTCAGTTCGGCCATCAGCGGACCTGACCACCCCGCTTCCATTGAAGGCGATTATTCGGCTCAATTTCCCGTTAGCCGACATTCAATCGGCGCCACCGATTTTCGTCACCGTGACTTCGGCAATGCAGCGACAACGCTCTTT
>CAIZHL010000046.1 GCA_903932755.1 uncultured beta proteobacterium | reverse complement strand
CCCGATGGGAACTTTTTACTTCTGCCCTTCCCTGGTCCGGGCAGCGGCGGCGGACTCAGCCGCGGCCTGCTTGGCCAGGCGCCGCTTTTCCTGTTCAGCGTTCTTGCGCTTGCGCTCGTCGATCTTTTCGATGCGCTGCGCCTGTTGTTCTTGTTTCTCCGCCTTTTTGCGTGCTCGTTCGGCAGCGGCTTCGGCCTCCCTGGCATCCTTCTTCTGGCGTTGCGCGAGCTTTCTTTCACGCGCAGCCTTTTCGGCCGCCACTTTGTTGCGCCGGCTTTCGAGTTTGGCGGGTTCCTCCGCCTGCCGCCGCTCGCGCTCGGCGGCCTTTTCGGCCTCATTGCCGCGGAAGCGCTCGACATCGGCCTGCTCTTTGGCCTGGCGCCCCGGCGCCTCCGCTTCGCGCTTCGCCGCCTTGGTCTCTGCCTCGCGCCGAGCCGCTTCGCGTTCGACGGTCCGTCCCTCGAGCTCAAGCGCGTCCGCCTGCTTCATCGCTTCGGCGCGCTGGGACTTTGCCGAACTCAAGCAGCCGATCGCAATGGCCTGGCGCTGGCAGGCCTTGACTTCGGCGTCGTAGGCTTTTTTGGCTTGGGCTTTCAGGGTCTTGGCTTCGGCGCGCTGGGAGCGCGCCTGCTCAAGCGTGAGTCGGGAAGGTTCGCCTGTGGTCTGGGCCACGGCCAATGTCTGGGCGAGCATGAGCCCGGCGACCAGCAGGAATCGAATGTGCATCAGGTACTCCTTGTCATGCAACAGCTTAGCGGGTTCCGCAGACTCCGGCCATTTCCCATGTGTAAAGAAATGCGTTCCGCGACGCCACGGCGCAGGGCAGAAACTTTTCCTTGAAAAGAATTTGCTTCAGGTCTAAATTAAGGATTCCGCACCCACTCCACGGAGGTAACCCATGAAAAACATCGCAACTTTTCTGGCGCTCGTGTTTTCGCTGGCGGCCACATCGGCCTGGGCTTGCCCGGGCGACAAGGCCAAGGATGACGGCAAGCAATCCACGCCGAAAAAACCCACGACTTCACTGACCATCAGCTGAGCGTTCTTCAGTTTTCCTCAAGGGCCGTCGCATGGATCATGCGGCGGCCTTTGTTTTTGACGTTGCGCAGTGCCCCGGGCCTCAGTCGGTCACCGCTTCGGTATCGGTCCGGGCGGATAGGGCGGTGGCAAACAGCCCGCTGGCGACGATCAGGATCACGCCCACCCAACCCGCCCAGGGCAGTGTTTCACCCCATAGCAGCATGCCGAAGGCGCTGGAGAAAACCACGGTGCTGTAGGCAAGGCTGGCCGACACGAGCGTCTTGCCGCGCTTGTAGGCGGCGGTCATGCACAGCTGCGCCAGCACGCCGAAACCGCCCACACCCAACAGCAGCAGCCAGCCGCGCAGGTCGATGGCATGGAAGGGACTGGCCGCCAGCAGCCAGGGCAAGCCGCCCAGCGCAGACAGGGTGGAAAAATAGAACACCGTGCGCCATTCGGGCTCGCCCAACTCGCCCAGGCGTCGCACGTTGAGGTAGGCGATGCTGGAAATGATGCCGGAGCCGAGGCCGAACAGTGCGCCCAGCCATTCTTCACGGGCGAGCGTGGGCTGCAGCAGGAACAAGACGCCGACGAAACCGGCCGCCAGCACGGCGTAGAAGCCCCGCCGCACCGGCTCCTTGACCCACAGCACCAGCAGCAGCGCAAGGAACAGGGGCGAGGTGTAGTTCAGCGTCACGGCCGCGGCCAGCGGAATCATGCTGATCGCGTAGAAGTACATCACCAGCGAGATGAAGCCCGCCAGCCCGCGCACGACGTGGGTGCGGGCATGGGGCGTGGCCAGCGGCAGCCGCCGCGCCAGAACATAGGATCCGATCAGCAGAGTGGCGATGAAGCCGCGCCAGAACACCAACTCGGCCGCGGCGAACTGGGCGGCGCCAAGCTTGACGCAAACGCCCATGCAGGCAAACAGCAGGCTTGCGGCGATCATCCAGAGTGACTGCATTGAGGCCCATGGCTTCGACAGCCACCCTCGAATCATGAAACGCTCGCACCCTTGTGCGGCCATGGGCGAGCAAACTTGGCCCGCCCCCCTTCCCCCTCGCGGGGGGTTACTGAATCGCTCGCTTCGCTCGATAACACCAGCGACCCATCCCGTTGCTTTCCGTTAAACGAAACGGGCGCCGCAACTTGACAGGCGCCCGCAACGGGTCTCCTCGATCAGATGTGGCCGGACATGACGCGACGGTAGAACTCGTGGAAGTGCTGCATGCCGTCTTCCATCGGCGACTGGTAAGGACCGACTTCGCTGCGCCCCTGCTTCATCAGCGCGCGGCGACCGCGATCCATGCGTTCGCCGATGTCGTCGTCCTCGATCGCGGTTTCCATGTAGGCAGCCTGCTCGGCCTTGATGAACTCCGGCTCGAACAGGGCGATGTCTTCCGGATAGTAGAACTCGACGACGTTCAGCGTCTTGTCCACATCCTGCGGGATCAGGGTCGATACCACCAGCACATGGGGATACCACTCGACCATGATGTTCGGATAATAGGTGAGCCAGATGGCGCCGTGCGGCGGCAGTTCGCCGTCGTAGTAGTCCAGCACCGCCTTGTGCCACTGCTTGTAGGCCGCATACCCGGGCTTGGCCAGCGAGGTGATGCCGACACGCTGCACCGAATACCAGTCGCCGAACTGCCAGGTCAGGTCGTCGCAGGTGACGAAGCCGCCGAGCCCGGGGTGGTAGGGAGCGACGTGGTAATCCTCGAGGTAGACCTCGATGAAGGTCTTCCAGTTGTAGTTGCACTCATGCAGTTCGACATGATCAAGCTTGTATCCATCGAACTTGAGTTCGCCGGCGACTTTCATGTCGCCCAGGTCCGCGTTGGCCGAGCGCGGCCCCTTGAACAGCAAACCCTGCCAGTTTTCCAGTTTCTGCTTGGCGAGGTTCAGGCAGGGATTGGCGGGAAAGTGGGGCGCACCGATCAGTTCGCCGGCGGAGTCGTAAGTCCAGCGGTGGATCGGGCAGACGATGTTCTTCGCGCTGCCGGAGCCCTGCAGCATGATGGCCTGCCGGTGGCGGCAGACGTTGGACATCTCGTAGAGCCCGTCGGGCTGGCGCACCAGCAGGCGACCGTGGTCGTTCCATTCTTCCGAGCGGTAGTCGTGGACTTCAGGAACCATCAGTTCGTGGCCCACGTAGCCCGGTCCGGCATCGAAGATCAGCTTTTTCTCCAGTTCGAAAAGCTTTTCGTCGAAATACCACGCGACCGGTAACTGCGACGCTCCAGGCGAGAGGCGCGTGCGCGAGCCAACTTCAGACATGATTCCCAACCTCCAAGAGGGTTTACCCGGAAACCGGAAACGGACGGAAAAACTGGTTTCAGGGCGGGCCGATGCCCGTATTGGCGGGCGTTACGCCGAAACTGAAAGACCGTCAGAACTGACAAACCGCCGGCATCTGCCAACCGCAGGATTGTAGCCAATTTGACCGGAGGGCGCACCTTAGGCTATTTTTATGGTTTTACCTTGCCGCTGGTCACCGCTTTCGGCCAAGGCTTCACTCATGGCCACTATTTCGAACACCATTCCCGACTCCGATCCAGCAAGCGCAACATCCCCGTCATTCGAAGCGGCTCTCGGCGAACTCGAGGGTATCGTCGCAGCCATGGAGGCGGGGAAGATGCCCTTGCAGGATGCGCTTGACGCCTATAAGCGGGGCGTGGCACTGCTGCGCCAGTGCCAGGCTACCTTGTCCGCAGCCGAACAGCAGATTCGCATCCTTGACGCCGATGGCTTGCGCGATTTCGACCCCCGGCAAGGCGGAGCAGGCGGCGCTCAGGGTGAATAGTTTCCCATGAATTTCCCGACCTGGATGTCCGGCATACAGCAGCGTACCGAAGCGGCCCTGGTGGCCGCACTGCCCTCGCCTGAACTTGCCCCCGCCCGCCTGCACGAGGCGATGCGCTATTCCGTGCTCGGCGGCGGCAAACGTGTGCGGCCCCTGCTGTGCCACGCGGCCGGGGCGATTTTCGGTGCCGACAGCAGCGTGCTCGACGCGCCTTCGATTGCCGTAGAAATGGTCCACGCCTATTCGCTGGTGCATGACGACATGCCCTGCATGGACGACGACGTCCTGCGTCGCGGCAAACCGACCTGCCACGTCGAGTTTGACGAAGCAACCGCACTCCTGGTCGGCGATGCGCTGCAGACCCAGGCGTTTCATGTGCTGTCGAAGCATCTGCCGGGAATTGCACCGGCCCGGCAAATCGACATGCTGCATCTGCTGGCATCGGCCTCCGGCTCACGCGGCATGGCCGGCGGCCAGGCCGTCGACCTCGCTGCGGTCGGTCATCAACTCACTGTCGGCGAACTCGAGTTCATGCATATCCGCAAGACCGGCGCGCTCATTCGCGCCGCCGTATTGCTTGGCGCACATTGCGGCGAGGCCGGACCGGATGCCCTCGACCACCTGGGACGCTTCGCCAACCGCATCGGACTGCTGTTCCAGGTGGTGGACGATATCCTCGATGCCGAAGCAAGCACCGCCACGCTGGGTAAAACTGCCGGCAAGGATGCGGCCGACAACAAACCTACCTATGTCAGCATCCTCGGCGCAAAAGAAGCCAAATCCATGTCAATCAAGCTGAAGCAGGACGCCCACGACGCGCTGGACCCGTTCGGCGCAGCGGCCCTGCGCCTTCACGAACTTGCCGACTTCATCGTCGAGCGGACTTTCTGAGATGAGTTATCCCCTGCTCGATATCATCGGCTCTCCCGCCGACCTGCGGGCGCTGCAACGCGACCAGATGCCTCAGGTGGCCGACGAACTGCGGGCCTTCCTGGTCGATTCGGTCTCGAAAACCGGCGGCCATTTGTCCTCCAACCTCGGTACCGTCGAACTGACTGTCGCCCTGCATTATGTGTTCGATACGCCCGTCGACCGCCTGGTATGGGACGTCGGCCACCAGACCTACCCGCACAAGGTGCTGACCGGTCGCCGTGCCGGCATGGAACGGCTGCGCATGAAGGGCGGCGTATCCGGCTTCCCGCGCCGCAGCGAGAGCGAATACGACACCTTCGGCGTCGGACATTCATCCACCTCGATTTCCGCCGCTCTGGGCATGGCCGTCGCCGCACGCAACAAGGGCGAGGAGCGGCGCGTCGCGGCGATCATCGGCGATGGTGCGATGTCCGCCGGCCAGGCCTTCGAGGCGCTCAACAATGCCGGCGTGATCGACGCCAACCTGCTGGTCATCCTCAACGACAACGACATGTCGATCTCGCCGCCGGTCGGTGCGCTGAACAAGTATCTGGCGCGTCTGCTCTCCGGCGGCACGTTCAACGCCGCACGTCGCGCCGGGGAAAAGGTCCTGTCGGCGATGCCCAATGTGCTGGAGTTCGCCAACCGGGTCGAGGAGCACGTCAAAGGCATGATCTCGCCGGGCACCCTGTTCGAGGAACTCGGCTTCAATTACATCGGCCCCATTGACGGCCATGACCTCGATGCCCTGATTCCCACGCTGCAGAATCTGCGCCGCCTGGAAGGTCCGCAGTTCCTCCATGTCATCACTCGCAAGGGACAGGGCTACAAGCTCGCCGAAGCGGATCCGATCCTGTACCACGGCGTCGGCAAGTTCGACGCGGCCAATGGCATCGAGCAGGCCAAGGGACCGGGCCGGCCAACCTATACCCAGGTGTTCGGCGACTGGCTGTGCGATCAGGCCCAGGCTGACTCGCGGGTCATCGGCATTACCCCGGCCATGCGCGAGGGCTCGGGCATGGTGCGCTTCGCCCGGGAATTTCCCCAGCGCTATTTCGATGTCGGCATCGCCGAACAGCACGCGGTGACCTTTGCCGGCGGACTGGCCTGTGACGGCATGAGGCCGGTGGTGGCCATCTATTCGACCTTCCTGCAGCGCGCCTACGACCAACTGATTCACGATATCGCCTTGCAGAACCTGCCGGTGGTATTCGCCATCGACCGCGGCGGGTTGGTCGGCGCCGACGGCGCGACGCACAACGGCGCCTTCGATCTTTCCTACCTGACGTGCATCCCGAACATGGTGGTGATGACGCCGAGCGACGAAAACGAATGTCGCAAGATGCTGTCGACCGCGCTGACCATCGACGGTCCGAGCGCCGTGCGCTACCCCCGCGGCAGCGGGCCGGGCGTGGCCGTTGAACCCGGACTCGGAACCCTGCCGATCGGCAAGGGCGAGGTGCGCCGTCAGGGCAAGCGGGTCGCGCTGCTGGCGTTTGGATCCATGCTGGCCCCCGCGCTGAAGGCGGCCGAATCGCTGGATGCCACGGTCGCCAACATGCGCTTCGTCAAGCCGCTGGATGCGGAGCTGGTCGTGCAACTTGCCAACAGCCACGACCTGCTGGTAACGATCGAGGAAAACACCATAATCGGCGGTTCCGGGGCAGAGGTGGCGCGCGCCCTGGAGTCGGCAGGCATGCATACATCCCTGCTGCGCTTGGGCCTTCCGGACCGTTTTATCGACCATGGCGACAGTGCATTGCTGTTGGCGGAAGCCGGCCTCGACGACGCCGGCATCGTGAGCAGCGTGACAGCGCGGCTTGCTGCCGCCCATTAATAGTTGAGTAATTTCGTCGGATAATGGTATAGTTCGCTGTCCTAGTCCAAACTACCCACAGAAACACCATGAATTCCAGGAATCCCATGGCCACAACCGAAAAATCCGTCATTGCAGATGTTCAAAGCAGCCCGGATTCGCGCCAGTTGCCGATCAACAAAGTCGGCATCAAGGACATACGCCACCCCTTCAAGGTGTTGGACAAGAGCGGTGGCGTGCGCCACACGATCGCCAATTTCAATATGTACGTCGGCCTGCCCCATAACTTCAAGGGCACCCACATGTCGCGATTCGTCGAGATACTCAACTCGCACGAAGAGGAAATATCGGTCGAGAGCTTCGAAACGATGCTGCGCGAAATGGTCACCCGCCTCGAGGCCGCGACCGGCCATCTCGAGATGAGCTTTCCGTACTTCATCAACAAGGTGGCTCCGGT
>CAIZHL010000045.1 GCA_903932755.1 uncultured beta proteobacterium | reverse complement strand
TCCTTGCCGCAGTGGCCCTGCCTCGTTACGTGGCCATGCAGCAGGATGCCCGTATCGCCAAGGCTCAGGCTCTGTACGGTTCGATTCGGTCGGCAGCAGCCCTTGCACATTCCCGCTGCTTGCTTGACTTGTCTCGCGGGTTGGCGGGTGTTTGTACTGCAGCAGCTGGCACTGCCGACATGGAAGGGACGGCCGTGGCGATGCTTAACCAGTATCCGACGTTCAATACTACTGGCGTTGGAACTTGTGCCGCCGGCACGCGTTCATTCACCGGGATAATTCAAGCGGCGCAAATTACCGATTGCTCCGACGGAGTGACCATATCGTCCGGCGCTAGTCCGACTACAGTTCAGATTGCCGGTGCGACCACTGCAGCGAACTGCCAAATATCGTATGCTACCGCCGTAGTGGGCGGATCACCCAACATTTTGATCGACGTCACAGGTTGCTAGCCATTCATATGAAAGGAACTTACATGAAAGCCAAAGGTTTTACTCTGATCGAATTAATCGTGGTCATCGTCATTCTCGGCATTCTTGCCGCGACAGCGCTGCCGCAGTTTGTGGATTTCAAGTCTGATGCCGAGGATGCCGCGCTCAAAGGCGTCGCCGGCGCTCTGTCATCCGGAACGTCAATACGGTATGCGCAGCGGCAGATCAGTAGCGGCAGCGCGGCGGCAGTGAACAGTTGCGCCACTGCGGCGGCTACCTTGGTCGGTGGCGCGCTTCCCACAGGGTACAGCGTGGCTGTTGCAACCTGTACTCCGGCGGGTTCGACCGCAACCTGCACTTTGTCGAAGACTGGATATACGCCGACCATTAGCGCAGTCATCACCTGTAGCTGATTGGAAGTAGCAATAATCGTAGCAATACTCGGGGACAGACCACGATTTAAGCGACGAGACCAATAGTCGGCGCTGACAACACGGCGGCTCGGGATTACTCCCGGGCCGTTGTTGTTTTTCCCTTATCGAAGCGCCGTAACACGAAAGCCTCATCCGGCAAAAAAGCCGGGGCAGGGGTTTCCCATTTACGCCGTCTCGCCAGCGCCAACTTTTCACGATACTCAGAGCCGCCCATTTCGCTTGCTTGGCAGATTGGCTATATTTAGCAGAATGCTATAATTTGCTGGTGGAAAAGAAAAGGCCGCATTACCCGTTGGAAGTGGTCAAGTGCCTGATTGTGGACGAGGCGCGCGACCCGTTTACCCAAAGCGCCAAGAACGGCGCTGCGGAGATGGGTTTGGAAGCGGGTGAGTTGCGTGGAATCGTCGCGAGCCTTGCCATGCGGGATTTTTACAAGAGCATGACCACGCACGATAGCAGTCGGGTATGGCAAGACGTGTACCGTCCAGTTACCCGTCGGGGTGCGGCTTACGTCAAAGTGACGATTAACCCGGCGGAGAATCTGATTGTGGTGTCTTTCAAGGGGTTGTGAATATGAAAAAGATGAAATGCCCGGCCTGCGGCGGCGCAATGACGCAGGCAATTCAGGACTTGCACTACGTATATAAAGGCGAGCATCTGGTGGTGCCTGCGCTGGATGCGCTGGTGTGCGACGCTTGTGGCGAGGCGCTATTTGCCACGCCGGAAGACGGTGCGCGTTACGATGCTGCTATTCGCGCCCACATAGCTGCCGTGAATCTGCACAGCGCGCCGGATTTGCGCGCCATCCGCAAACGGTTGAAGCTGACCCAAGCGGAAGCCGGGCGTATTTTCGGCGGCGGGGTCACGGCCTTTTCGCGCTATGAGCGCGGCGAAGTCAAGCCGCCCGTGGCGCTGGTAAAGTTCTTCCAGGTACTTGACCGGCACCCCGATCTACTGGCCGAACTGAAATAGCAAAAGGGCTCATCACCATTGCCCCGACCATCGCGCGAATCATTGGCCGGGAAAATCAATGGTCAGGCTCGATTCAGCCAATAGTCGGCGCTGGCGAGACGGCGGTTTGGGAGTGACCCTTTGTTACCTGAAGTCAGAATCGATCTTCCTCTGCACCCGATGACAAAAATATGCCTTGGCCTGCTTACCTTGATGGTAAGCGGGCCATTTCTTTTGCCCTTTCATACCGAGCC
>CAIZHL010000044.1 GCA_903932755.1 uncultured beta proteobacterium | reverse complement strand
CGCATACAAGGGTGTCAGCACCGAGCCCATCGGCCCCGGATAGACCCAGCCGTAGGCGTGGCCGCCGATGGTCTGATACACCGGGCAATGGTTCATGCAGGCGCCGCAGCGGATGCAGCGCAGCATCTCGTGGAAGTCGCCGCCCACCACGTCGGCGCGGCCGGCATCGACCAGCACGAAGTAGAGATGCTCGGGGCCGTCGTGCTCTTCCGGCTTTTTCACCCCGGTAAGGATCGAAAAATAATTCGAAATCGACTGCCCGGTGGCCGAGCGCGGCAGGAGGCGCATCAGCGTGGACAAGTCCTCCAGGGTCGGGATCACCTTCTCGATGCCGGTGATGACCACATGCACCTTGGGCATGGTCGTCACCATGCGGCCGTTGCCTTCGTTGGTGACCAGTGCCACCGAGCCGGTTTCCGCGACCAGGAAATTGCCGCCCGAGAGGCCCATCCCGGCGGTAAGAAAATGCTGGCGCAGCACTTCGCGCGCCTCGCGCGTCAAGGCCGGGATGTCGGTCTTACGCGGCGTGCCATGCACCTTGTGGAACAGGTCGGCGACGTCGTCGAGGCTCTTGTGCACGGCCGGCGCAATGATGTGGCTGGGCGGTTCGTTGTTGTCGACCTGCAGGATGTATTCGCCCAGATCGGTTTCCACCGGCTGGATGCCCGCCGCTTCCAGGGCCTGGTTGAGTCCGGCCTCTTCGGAGAGCATCGACTTCGACTTGGTGACCTTGGTCACGTTGTGCTTTTTGGCGATTTCGATCACCAGGCGGCAGACCTCGGCGCCGTCCTTGGCCCACAGCACCGTGGCGCCGGTATCCCTGGCCTTCTCCTCGAAGCGTTCCAGCCAGAGGTCGAGATTGTCGATGACCTTGTTGCGGATCGCCGCGGCCGCATCGCGCGTGCCCTCGAAGTCGTCGAGGTCCTTGATCGCCTCGGCGCGCTTGGTGACGAACTTGCCCTTGGCATTCATCAGGTTGCCCTGCAGGGCCACATTCGCCAGGGAGCCGGCGGCCCTGGCCTTGAACTGCATGGATTTGATTTCCATGGCTCAGACCCTCCCGGCCAGCACTTCGGCGACGTGCAGCACCTGCGTCGTCTCGTTCCCCATGCGCCGCAGCTTGCCTTCTATGTTCAGCAGGCAGCCCAGGTCGCCGCCGACCACGGCCTTGGCGCCGCTGGCCAGCACGTTGTTGCACTTGCGTTCCGCGATCGCCGCCGATACCTCGCCGAACTTGACCGAGAAAGTACCGCCGAAGCCGCAGCATTCCTCGCAGCCATCCATTTCCTTGATACTGATGCCCCTCATCTTCGCCAGCAGCGCGCGCGGCTGCTCCTTGATGCCCATGCTGCGCAGGCCGGTGCAGGAATCGTGATAAGTGATGCTGCCCTGGATCAGGCCGTCTGCGTCGCCCGGCACGCTGTCGACCTTCAGCACATTGACGAGGAAATCGGTGAGCTCATAGGTGCGACTGGCCAGCGCCGTGGCGCGGTCGCGCCACTCGGGCTCGGCTGCGAGCAATGTCGGGTACTCGGTGCGGATGTGGTCGCCGCAGGAACCGGACGGTGCCACGACGTAGTCGAAGCCCTCGAACTCGGCGATGGTCTTCTTCGCCAGCGCCACGGCACCCGGTGCGTCGCCGGAATTCCATGCCGGCTGGCCACAGCAGGTCTGGGTTTCCGGGACGATCACCTCGCAGCCGGCGGTTTCGAGCAGTTTCAAGGCGGCAAAACAGATGCGCGGGCGCATCAGGTCCACCAGACAGGTCACAAACAGTCCTACGCGCTTATTTGCCAAGGGCTCGCTCCATTTATTGTCGTTATTGCCGCCCCGCGCAGCGGGCTCCATGGCACGCGAGGCGGGATCTCCGCCGGCCGGCGAAGGCGTTTGCGGGTTTTGCTATAGTATCCGAAGTCCCGTTCCAACGAAGAGATTGCCGTGGCGACACCTCGCACGGATGCCGCGCCGGAAGCCCGTAGCGGTATCCAGGTCATCGAGCGCATGATGAAGCTGCTCGATGTCCTTTCCTACCATCCCGATCCGGTCAGCCTGAAGCAACTGGCGCTGGAAACCGGCTTGCATCCGTCGACCGCGCACCGAATTCTTGCCGCCATGGCCACCTCGGGGTTTGTCGAGCGTGCGGATCCCGGCACCTATCGGCTTGGAATCCGCCTGCTGGAGCTGGGCAATGTCGTCAAGTCGCGCATCAGCATCGGCCAGGCGGCGATGCCGCTGATGCAGCGCCTGCACCAGCAACTCGGCGAAAGCGTCAATCTGGGCGTGCGCCAGGGCGACGAAATCGTCTATGTCGAACGCACCTCCAGCGGCCGTTCCTCGGTGCGCGTGGTGCACCTGGTCGGCGCCCGCGCGCCCCTGCATGTCACCGCCGTGGGCAAGCTCTACCTGGCGGAGGACGGCCCGCAAAAACTGCGCGAATACGCCAAACGCACCGGCCTGCCCGGCTATACGCCGAGTTCGCTGACCACCCTGGCAGCACTTGAACGCGAGGTCGACCGCGCCCGCCGCCACGGCGTGGCCTTCGACAACGAGGAGATCGAGCAGGGCCTGCGCTGCATCGCGGCGCCGGTGCGCGACGACAGCGGCGAGCTGGTCGCCGGCCTTTCCGTCTCCGCACCCGCCGAGCGCCATAGCCCCGACTGGGCCGCCATCGTCAAGCAGACCGCCGACGCCATTTCGCACGCCATCGGCTACACCCCACCTGTCGCGCGCTAAGAATTTGACCTGCCGCCCGTCACTCTGTATACTGCGCGGTTCTTTGCGTCATCCCATTGGAGTCTCCATCATGTATGCGGTCATAAAAACCGGCGGCAAGCAAT
>CAIZHL010000043.1 GCA_903932755.1 uncultured beta proteobacterium | reverse complement strand
GGACTCGACTGCCAGGTCAACGTCCAGCTCCGGCCAGTAAAGGTGGGTCGGAGATGGCAGTTCGACATGCAAGATTTTTCCTACCGCCACGTCACGAAACCATGGAAATTCCGAGAACGGCAGAAAAAGCTCTTCATCACTCAGCAAGACCCAGAAACCGTGCCGAGAGATGTTGGTTACTTCAACGGGAGAAATGCTTGCGCCAAGCGCTGCGAATGTCATTTTCATGCTCCTGAACGAGGTGAAGGGCTTCGCTGATCTCCCTCCGAGACAAGCCGGCGTGCTGCGCCAGCTCAACAGTCGGCTCAAGCCAGAACTTGGCCTCGCCGTTTTGGCCCTGAACATGCACATGCATCCTCGGCTCCTCTCGCGAGAAGAAGTAAAAGCGAAAGCCACCCTCGCGGAAAATTGTTGGACTCATAGACAAAATGATACGCGCTAAGCCTCTCGGCGCCTACCTGCCTGTCTTGTACCCGCCCTCTATCTCAGACCAGAAACCTTTCAGCTCCCGCCCTGTCCTTGATATGTAGTCTCACTGTGACTACAATAGACTTTTACTCACCAGTCGATAAATATGGCGACACAAATTGAACTTTGCTCGGCCATGGCAATCTCAGAATGCATGAAGAGAGATGGACGAACATTGGACCGTCAAACGCTGGAGACGATTCGGCTGATGGCGGTCGAGCGAGTGCGTGAAGGAGAGTCGGCGTCGGACGTAATCGCGGCATACGGCTTTCATCGCACCACGATCTACAAGTGGCTGAACGCCGCGCTGCGTCCCGGGCTGGGCATCAAGGCGCTGCGCTCGACGAAGGCGACCGGTCGCCCACGCACGCTGACGCCGAGGCAAGAATCGCAAGTGTTTCGATGGATCAATGGCCGAGATCCAAGGCAGTACGGGCTGGACTTCGGTTTGTGGACGCGAGCGATCGTAGTCGAATTGATCGAGAAGAAATTTGGCATCCGGCTTGGGCTTACGGCGGTGGGCGAGTTGCTCGCCAAACTGGGGCTGACACCGCAGAAACCGTTGCAGCGTGCTTACCAGCGCGATCCGGAAGCCATCGAGAAATGGCAGCGAGAGACATTCCCTGCCATTGCCGCGCAGGCGAAGACGGAGGGCGCTGAGATCTTCTTTTGGGATGAGTCCGGATTTCGTGCCGACACGGTACATGGCAAGACCTGGGGTGCTCGCGGACAGACACCGGTCGTCCATCGCCCGGGACAGCGTCAATCCATCAGTGCGGCTTCGGCGGTGAATGCCAAGGGGGCGTTCTGGTTTACCACCTACGAGGGCGGGCTCAACGCGGAACTGTTCGTCGAACTGCTGAAGAAAATGATGAAGTACCGCAAGAAGCCCGTCCATCTCGTACTCGATAGTCTGCCTGCGCACAAGACGGCGCTCGTGAAGAAATACGTCACATCGACGGAAGGCCGTTTGACACTGCACTTCCTGCCCGGCTACGCACCGGACTTGAATCCCGATGAATTGGTGTGGAGTCATGTCAAACGTACCGGCACAGCGAGGCGGCCATTGCAGAAGGGCGAAAAGTTGCGCGACAAGATCGAGGAGCAGCTTGCTGCACTCCAGAAATTGCCGCTCCTGGTTCGCTCATTCTTCAAAGCTCCTTCTGTCGCCTATATTGGCGACTGCTGAGTAATTGGTCATCTAACAAGCTGACCCTGAACGGTGGCACCCTGACAGACCTGGCGGGCAACGTGGCCACACGGCGCGCGAGCGACTACACAGTGTATGCCCAAGCCGACTATAAGGTGGACGCGATCGGACCGGTTTTTTCCAGTTCAAGCACGGCCAGTTTGTCTGAAGTTGCCAGAGGCCCGGCATATGACGCGACGGCAGACAACGATGCCGGGGTGACCTATACCCTCAGCGGCCCTGACGCAGCGCTGTTTTATCTCAATGACGATTACTCTCACCACGGGTTGGTGACCTTCAAGGCGCAACCCAATTACGAGCAGCCCTCCGATAGCAATGGCGACAATGTTTATAACCTGACCGTCACCGCGACGGACGCCGCTGGCAATGCAACCAGCCAGGCGGTGGCGATTACGGTCACCAATGGCGCCGATCCGATCGATCTGGGTTGGGTCACGCTTTTCATGCCTGCCGTAACCATTGTCAATCCGTATGGACCGGGTACGCCTTTCATCCATGTTGCCAATACCACGCCCCTGATGGGCACGCAGGACCTTCTACCCTATCTGATACACCTTGGAGCAGAAGGTAATACTGCTGCAATCCCTATGGCGGCGCTGTTCTCCCTGTTTGGCCTCACCGATTTATCGATTGAAATGCCTCCCGTGATTACGGAAGTGGTTCATCTTGACCTCACTGCGCCGGTCACGATGAGTAACGGCAAAACTTATTGCCTTGTGAACGCTACGGTGCAGTACTGGCAATATGACCATATCGACAACTGGGTATGGAATCCCGACTGGTTCTTCGATACCGGGACCAATACCTGGGTACATGGCAAAGACGTAAAAGTCGGGCCGGGGGTTGACCGCTGGGACCTCGTATATACCTCGACATCAAACGCGCTTAGCCACGAGCAATTGGATTTTCTGATGGGTGGAACCGTGCACTGGGTGGACTTTCCAGGTGTGTCCACTGTGGGGGATACGATGAACACGCAACCCTCAGGGGCGGTGGCCGGTGTGGACGATTCAAGATCCGTGATTCTTTCGGGCCACACGCTGGTTTTGCCGAACACGAGCGAACTGCTAGCCCTGGTCAATGACAATCCCTGGTTTAACCCGCCGGCGGGTTGGGGGGACATCAATCAATATTTTTGGTCTGCCACACAAGGTACGGCGAATACACACGAGGCGGTGATGCTGTACGGTCCCGGCTATGTCATGAATGATCCAGATCAAAGCCTTCATCCGGCTGTTTTCCAGGTGCTGGGGTAATTGGCGGCTATGCCATTTCCAGTTCAAGCAGAAATGAGGCGCAACAGTGCCCGCTCGCGGCCGGGCTGGATCGCCCTGTTTGTCTGCCTGTGCGCGCTGTTGCCGCCGTCGGCGCAGGCCCAGGTTCTCGGGCAACTGATTGCGTCGGCGCTTGCCTCCCACCCTGCTGCACAAGGCCAGCGCGCGCTGGTGGAGTCGTCGCAGGCCGGTGTGGACAGC
>CAIZHL010000042.1 GCA_903932755.1 uncultured beta proteobacterium | reverse complement strand
GGCTTGCCGCGCATTTTCTTCACGGCATCGCTGAGCGTGAGTCCCTTGACGAGCGTGTCGTCGAGCTTGATGATCAGGTCGCCGGATTTCAGGCCGGCCCTTTGCGCCGGGGTGTCATCGATCGGCGCCACGACCTTGACGAAGCCGTCTTCCATGCCGACTTCGATGCCTAGGCCGCCGAACTCGCCCTGGGTGCTGACCTGCAAATCTTTGAAGGAATCCGCATCCAGATAGGCCGAGTGCGGATCGAGGTTCGCCAGCATGCCGCTGATGGCATGGGTGATCAGCTTCTTGTCATCGACGGGCTCGACGTAGCCCTGCTTGATGGCGTTATAAACATCCGCGAAGCTCCGCAGCTCTTCGATCGGCAGGGCCGAGGTGGCCGCATCCTTGCCCGCGCTGGCGGAAAAGTTGAGGCTGATGAAAATTCCTGCGACCAGTCCCGAAACTACCAGGCTCACTTGTTTCAGCTTGCTGCTCATAGGAACTCCGAAGAACACAAAGGCAATTTGAACATCCCCACCCCCCAACCGGAGCCCGGCGGGGGCTGCTGGCTGGCTCGCTACGCTCGAAAATCACGGACCACTGCTGTGAAGCACATTAGCGATTGCCGGCCCATTTCAATGGGTCGAAGGGCTGGCCGCGATGTCTCAGCTCAAAGTATAAACCCGACTCGGGGTTGCCGCCGCTGTTTCCCACGGTGGCGACCGGGTCCCCATCCCTGACGTTGGCACCCACGGCGGCCAGCAGGGATTCGTTGTTGCCATAGACGGAGAGGAAATCGTTGCCGTGGTCGATAACCAGAAGGTTGCCAAAACCGCGCAGCCACTCCGAGAAGACTACGGCTCCGGCTCCTACGGCCCTGACTTCGAGGCCTTCGGCGGCACGGATGAAAATACCCTTCCAGGTCGCGCCGCCCTCCGGGCGCGGCTGGCCGAAGCGGCCGGCGATGGTGCCTTTGACCGGCAGACGTAGCTGGCCGCGGCGGGCGGCGAAGGCGCCGCCGACATTACCGGGATCATGGCTTTTTATTCGTGGTGACTTGGCCGCCGCGGTGGTACCCGTGCTGCGCGTCTCCTGGGGGATTTTCGGTGTCGACTTCCTGGTTGCCGCGATGCGCGCCAAGCCTTCGATCAGTTTGCTCAGGCGCTGCTCGTCCCGCTTCAGTGTGTCGATTTCACGCCGTTGCGCCTTGATGCGGTCTGCCATTGCAGCCAGGGTCGTCAGCCGCTGCTTCTTGCGGGCGAGCAATTGTGCGCGGCTTTCCTGCTGCCGGTGTTCTATTTCCGCGAGTTGCGCCTGGCGTTCGCGCACCCCCTCTGCGAGGCGCTTCTTTTCGGCGGCGACAGCGAGCAACTGCTGGATCAGATCGGCCTTGGCGCGAGACAGTTGAGTCAGAAAGTAGCGGTCGCGGGCCGACTGGTTGGGGTCCTCACCTGCCAGCAGGAGTTTCAGGGCATCCGAATCGCCGCCGACAAACTGGCGGTTCAGCAGCCGTGCCAGCTGGTTTTGCTGCGTGCCCGTCTGGCGATCGAGGCGCCGGCTTTGCGTGTCCAGGTCGGCCAGTTCGGCCTTCAGTCCCGAACTTTCGGCGCCCAGTTCATGCAGGCGCCGATTGACGTCGGAAATGGCCGACTCGGTCTCGCGCAACTGGTCTGCGGCATAGGTCTTCGATTCCTCGGCCTTCGCCATGTCGCGGCGCAACGATTCGATGCGGACCTTGAGATCCTGCAGTTCTTCCTTTTTCGAATCGGCAGCGGCAGCGAACGCCGACGAGACGAAAAACAGCATCAGACACAGGGTTGTGACGCAAATCCTGCGTCGAGGAATCACGCCTTGGCTTTGCCCTGATTGGCCACTGCCTGCATCGCCGCCTTGATCGCTTCGGCGTCGCCCAGATAGTAATTGCGGATCGGCTTCAGGTCCGCATCCAACTCATAGACCAGCGGCTGTGCGGTCGGAATGTTGAGGCCGACGATGTCGGCATCCGAGACTTTGTCGAGGTACTTGATCAGTGCCCGCAGGCTGTTGCCGTGGGCGGCGATGACCACTTTCTTGCCTGACTTCACTGCCGGCGCGATGGTTTCATGCCAGTAGGGCAGGAAACGTTCGACGGTGTCCTTGAGGCATTCCGTGCGCGGGAACTGGGCGGCGGGCAGGTTCGCGTAGCGCGGATTGCCGGTTTCCAGGCGCGGATCGTCTTCGGCCAGCGGCGGCGGCGGCGTGTCGTAGGCGCGGCGCCAGACCAGCACCTGCTCGTCGCCGAATTTGGCGGCGGTCTCGGCCTTGTTGAGGCCCTGCAGCGCGCCGTAATGGCGCTCGTTGAGGCGCCAGGAGTGCTGCACCGGAATCCACATCCGGTCCATTTCCTCGAGCACCGTCCATAGGGTCTTAATTGCGCGGCGCAGCACCGAGGTATAGGCGATGTCGAAGGCGAAGCCTTCCTTCTTCAGCAACTGCCCGGCGGCAACGGCTTCGGCGAGTCCTTTGTCGGTAAGGCCGACATCGGTCCAGCCGGTGAAGCGGTTTTCCTGGTTCCAGGTGGATTCGCCGTGGCGAAGCAGAACGATCTTGTACATGGAGAAAGCCTCAACGCAGATCAAAACAGTATTCT
>CAIZHL010000041.1 GCA_903932755.1 uncultured beta proteobacterium | reverse complement strand
CCGCCGGCCTCGTAGTCGCGGCCGACCATGAAGCCGGTGATGTTCTGCAGGAATAGGAGCGGGATGCCGCGCTGCGAACACAGTTCGATGAAGTGCGCGCCCTTCTGCGCCGATTCGCCGAACAGGATGCCGTTGTTGGCGACAATGCCCAGCGGATAGCCGTGCAGGCGGGCGAAGCCGGTGACCAGCGTGGTGCCGTAGCGCGACTTGAACTCGTCGAAGCGCGAGCCGTCGACGATACGGGCGATGACTTCGCGCACGTCGTAGGGCTTCTTGGTGTCGAAGGGGATCACGCCCCAGAGTTCGGCCGGATCGTAGAGCGGCTCTTCCGGCGTGGCGATGTCGAGCGACACGGGCTTCTGCCAGTTGAGGTTGCCGACGATGCGGCGCGCGATGGACAGCGCGTGGTGGTCGTTCTCGGCGAGGTGGTCGCAGACGCCCGAGATGCGGGTATGCACGTCGCCGCCGCCGAGGTCTTCGGCGCTCACCACTTCGCCGGTGGCCGCCTTCACCAGCGGCGGACCGCCGAGGAAGATGGTGCCCTGGTTCTTGACGATGACGGATTCGTCCGACATGGCCGGCATGTAGGCGCCACCCGCCGTGCAGGAGCCCATGACGATGCCGATCTGCGGGATGCCCAGCGCCGACATGTTGGCCTGGTTGTAGAAGATCCGGCCGAAGTGGTCGCGATCGGGAAACACTTCGTCCTGCGTCGGCAGGTTGGCGCCGCCCGAGTCGACCAGGTAGATGCAGGGCAGGCGGTTCTGCAGCGCGATTTCCTGCGCACGCAGATGCTTCTTCACCGTCAGTGGAAAATAGGAGCCACCCTTCACCGTCGCATCATTGGCGACGATCATGCATTCGACGCCCTGGACCCGGCCGATGCCGGTGACGACGCCGGCCGAGGCCACATCGCCGCTGTACATGCCGTAAGCGGCCAGCGCCGAGAACTCGAGGAAGGGCGCGCCCGGATCGACCAGGGCGTTGATGCGTTCCCTGGGCAGCAGCTTGCCGCGCGCCTTGTGCTTGGCCGCCGTCTCCGGCGAGCCGCCGCCCGAAACGGCGACGGTCTTGTCGCGCAGGTCGTCGACCAGCGCGCTCATCGCCGCGGCATTGGCCTTGTACTCCTCGCTGCGCGTATTGAGCTTCGATTTGATGACACTCACTCGGAATCCTCCGTTTTCAAGCACCGCGATGCGTGGTCGCACCGCCGTTGCGAGGGACTTGCGGGCCCCTCACTGTATTCGAAACTATCGTGCTTCCGGCGCAATCGCCCTGATCGACCCGGCGAAGCGCGCATGCGCCTGCGCATCCACCGGCCGGTATTTGACCACCGTGCTCGCCGGGTCCTTGCCCAGAAAATTGTCGTTCTTCCAGTTGTGCGCCGGCCTCACCGGGCGCGGGGCAAAGCCGCCGCCGCAGTTGGGACAGACGTTGCCCAGCACATCGTCCACGCATTCGGCGCAGAAAGTGCATTCGTATGAGCAGATGCGCGCGTCCTGTGCCGCCGCCGGCAACGGCTTGTTGCAGTGTTCGCAGTTAGGCCTGAGTTCGAGCATGACGATATCCTCCCGGCGCGGCGTCAGAAACCGCCGGTCTCCAGCCACTTGTCGATTTGCGGCAGGCGGTCGGCGCCCCAAAAGGGCTCGCCGTCCACCATGAAATACGGCGCGCCGAACATGCCCTGGGCAATCGCCGCATCGGTTTCCTGCTTCACGCGATCCTTGATCTCCGGCGTGGCGATCGCCGCGGCGAAGGCATCGCAATCGATGCCGAGCCGGCCGGCGATGTCGAGCACCATCGGGGTTTCGCCGATGTCGCGGCTGTCGACCCAGTAGGCGCGGAACACCGCATGGGCGAATTCGCGCGCCTTGGCGCAGTCCTGCCCGTGCAGCCAGTAGTAGCCGCGCGCCGCGGCCAGCGTGGCGATCGGGAACTTCGGCGGGAACGTGAAGGGGATGCCGAGGTAGCGCGCCGAGCGGTCGAAATCGCGCTTGCTGTAGTCGCCCTTGAGCGGGGTGGTGACCAGGAGCGGCAGGCCGGACGCCTTGAAGGCCGCGCCGAGCATCATCGGCCGCCACTTCACTTTGCGTCCGTGCTTCGCCGCGAGTTCATCGATGCGTTCGCTGGCGAGGTAGGAATAGGGCGAGGAGAAATCGAACCAGAAAGTGATCGGCTCGTTCATGGTTTTGCTCCGCTTCCCCATCCTTCGAGCGGATGGCCGGGCATCAGTTGGTAGGGATGCCGCCAGCCCGGCAGCGCCGCGATGCGCGCCGCCCAGTCGCGCAGGTTCGGGTAGTCGTTCCAATCCACGCCGATCTCCTCGGGCCAGAACACATAGCCGGCCAATGAAAAGTCGGCGATGGTGGTACGGCGGCCGACTACCCATTCGCGGCCGGCGAGGTGGGCGTCGAGCACTTTCCACGCGGCTTCGGCGCGCGTGCGGAACATCGCAATCACGGCGGGATCGGTACCCGGCACGAAATTGCGCAGGTAGCGCAGCGTGGCCGTGTAGCTGGTGAACTTGTGGTTGTCGAACAGGATCCAGCGCAGGATCTCGCGCCGTTCGTCGTTGTCCTGCGGGCCGAACTTGCCGAGCGTTTCGGCGAGGTAATCGAGGATCACGCCGGACTGCGAATACGCTTTGCCACGGTGTTCAAGCAGCGGCAGTTCGCCCATCACGTTCAGCGCGCGGTATTCCGGCGTCTTGGTCGCTCCCTTGAAGAAATCCACGAAGCGCGGCTCCCAGTCGGCGCCGGAAACAGCCAGCATCAGCGCCGGCTTGTAGGCGTTGCCGGACTGGGCGAAGCAGTGCAGGGTGTATTCGGCCATGGGATGCTCCTAGGCAACCAGCGAACGCCCTATCACGAGGCGCTGGATGTCCGACGCGCCCTCGTAGATCTGGCAGACGCGCACGTCGCGGTAGATGCGCTCGACCGGAAAATCGCTGACGTAGCCGTAGCCGCCGTGGATCTGGATCGCGTCAGAGCAGACCTTCTCGGCCATCTCGGACGCGAACAGCTTGGCCATCGAGGCTTCCTTGAGGCAGGGCCGGCCGGCATCGCGCAAGCTCGCGGCGTGATGCACCATCTGCCGCGCGACCTCAATCTGGGTCGCCCTGTCGGCCAGCCGGAAGTTCACGGCCTGATGCTCGAAGATCGGCTTGCCGAAGCTCTCGCGCTCTTGCGCGTAATGCAGCGCCGCTT
>CAIZHL010000040.1 GCA_903932755.1 uncultured beta proteobacterium | reverse complement strand
GTGCTGATCTCGATCCCGTTGTTCGTTTTCATGGGCTACCTGGTGGAGCGCGCCAACCTGATCTCCAGGTTGTTCCGCGCGCTGGAGCTGGCGTTGGCGCGCCTGCCCGGCGCGCTGGCGGTGGCGACGCTGGTGACCTGCGCGATTTTTGCCACGGCCACCGGTATCGTCGGTGCGGTGGTGACGCTGATGGGTCTCCTGGCCTTGCCGGCCATGCTCAAGTCAGGCTATGACGTTCGCCTGTCGGCCGGGGTGATCACCGCCGGCGGCTGTCTCGGCATCCTGATTCCACCCTCTGTCCTGCTGATCGTCTATGGCGCTACGGCCGGTGTTTCCGTGGTGCAGCTCTACGCCGGCGCCTTCTTCCCCGGCATCATGCTGGCCGGCCTCTACATCCTCTATGTGATCATCGTCGCCAAGTGGAAGCCGCATCTGGCGCCGCCCTTGCCGATGGAAGAGCGCCACATCGACCTGCCGCCCGCCAACGAGAAGATGCGCGAAGCGATCAGTCACCGGGTTCTGCCGGGCCTGATCGGTGCGTTGAAGGGCTCGCGCAACCTCGGCATCAGCACGGGCGTGATCGCCAAGCAGGGATTCATCGCGCTCCTGCCGGCAATGGTGCTGGTGGTGTTCCTCGGCCTCGCCTGGCACATGGCTACCAAGCCGATCGCCAAGGCCGAAACCGAGGGATTGATGCAAATGGGCGGCGGCATTGCCGAGGAATCTGCCGAGGCTGCACCGTCCGGAGGCCTCCAGGAGCCCAAGGAAGAGGGCGGTCTGGCCGAACCCAAGGCGGAGGGCGGCGACCTGAAGGAACCGCCTGCCGAGGGAGGACTCAAGGAACCCCCGGCGGAAGGCGTCCAGGAACCACCCGTCGCCAAGGAACTGGGCGGTACAGTGAAAGAGCCGCCTGCCGCAAAAGTTGCTACTGCACCTGCACCTGCGCCTGCGGCGGCTGCGCCACCAGAGTCGGCTGCTGAAGCCGCAGAGCGCCGGCCGGTTCCGACCTGGTACTGGGTCCTGTTCGGCGCCAGTGTGGCCAGCGCCATCGGCTTCTACACCATCTTCACCTTCGTCCGCCTCGAGGTGTTCAAGATGCTGCTGGGGTCCTTCTTCCCGCTGGCCCTGATGATCCTCGCCGTGCTGGGCAGTATCGTCTTCGGTTTCGCGACGCCGACCGAGGCGGCCGCGCTGGGCTCGGCCGGCGGCTTCATTCTCGCAGCGGCCTACAAGCAGCTTAACTTCGGCGTGGTCAAGGAATCGGTATTCCTTACCGCCAAGACCTCGGCCATGGTCTGCTGGCTGTTCGTCGGTTCCTCCATCTTTTCGGCGGCCTTCGCCTTGCTGGGCGGACAGAATCTGGTCGAGCAATGGGTGTTGTCGCTGAACATGACACCGCTGCAGTTCATGCTGCTCAGCCAGTTCATCATTTTCATCCTCGGCTGGCCGCTGGAATGGACCGAAATCATCGTCATCTTCATGCCGATCTTCATCCCGCTGCTGCCGCATTTCGGGGTCGATCCGCTGTTCTTCGGCCTGCTGGTGGCGCTCAACCTGCAGACGGCCTTCCTCTCGCCGCCGGTGGCGATGGCGGCCTTCTATCTGAAAGGGGTGTCGCCG
>CAIZHL010000039.1 GCA_903932755.1 uncultured beta proteobacterium | reverse complement strand
GACGAGGGATTGCCGAAGGTCAGCAGGCCGGAACCGGCCTTGACCAGCAGGCTGTCGCCATGGCCGTGGTAGCAGCCCTCGAACTTGATGATCATGTCGCGCCCGGTAAAGCCGCGCGCCAGGCGGATCGCGCTCATCGTGGCTTCGGTGCCGGAGGACACCAGGCGCACCATGTCCATGCTCGGCACGCGCTTGACCAGCAGTTCGGCCAGTTCGACCTCGCCTTCCGTCGGCGCGCCGAAGGTAAGCCCCCTGGCCGCCGCTTCCTGCACCGCACGCACGGTATCCGGATCGGCATGGCCGAGGATCAGCGGTCCCCAGGAGCCGACATAGTCGAGATAGGCCTTGCCGTCGGCATCCCATACGCGCGAACCGGAGCCGGAAGCAAAGAAGCGCGGCGCGCCGCCGACGGAGCGGAAGGCGCGGACGGGAGAATTGACGCCGCCGGGAATGGTCTTCTGGGCGCGGAGAAAGAGCTCTTCGTTACGGGACATGGTCGGAGGGCAGGGAACCGGGGGCTGATGGGGGAATTCTAATGGCGCTTGGCGGCGCCTTGGCCGGGCGCGCCTGTCTTCCGCTTTGTCTCCGCCGGCGTGAAAAGCCGCTGGTAGGATTCGGCGCGGGTCTTGATGTCCATGGCGTCAAACAGGTCGCTGACCACGGCGAGGATGTCGGCCCCGGCATCGATCAGCTGCGGCGCATTGTCGGGCGTGATGCCGCCGATGGCGGCGACCGGCAGGCCGAAGCGGCGCTTGGCCTCACCCAGAAGTTCCAGCGGCGCGCGCACGGCCCCGGGTTTGGTGCGCGAGGGAAACATGCTGCCGAAGGCGATGTAGTCGGCGCCGGCCCTGGCCGCTTCCTCGCCCAGCGCCAGTTCGTTGTAGCAGGAGACGCCGAGGATGCGCTTCGGGCCGAGGGCGTCGCGCGCAGCGGACAGAGAACCGCCGGGCGCATCGCCGCGACCAAGATGGGCGCCATCGGCACCGATTTCGACCGCCAGCCAGACATCGTCGTTGATGATCAGCCTGGCCCCCGCGGCGCGACAGATGCGCAGCATCTCGGCGGCCTGGGCGCGGCGCAGCGCACGCGGCGCGATCTTGTTGCGGTACTGCACGAAGGGTGCGCCGCCGTCGAGCGCGGCCTTGACCAGCGCCGACAGGCGCGGCAGCAGCATGTCATCGAGGGTGACGGCGCACAGGCCGCGCAGCGCTTCGTCCCGCGCCGGACTGGCTGCATGCGGTCTTCCTTGTCCTGGCAAATCAGGATTCATCGCCTTCCTCATCCTCTTCCCGCGACCAGAACAGGCGGTCGGGAATGAATTGTCCCATGCCCGGGCGAAAGCCGGCAGCCAATGTGCGCCAGGTAAATTCCTGCGCGCCCATCACCGCGTCGGCCACATCCACCCCGCTGGCAAAATGGGCTGCGATCGCCGAGGCCAGGGTACAACCCGAGCCATGGTAGCTGCCGGGCAGGCGGTCCCAGCGATCGGTACGCACCGTGCCGTGGCTGCCGTAAAGGGTATTGGTCACCTGCAGGCCGGCTTCATGGGTTCCCGTGACAAGGACATATTCGCATCCGGCATTGATCAGGAAATGCGCGCATTCGGCAAGTCCGAGTTCGTGGCGGGCGTCGCCATTCACCTCGCCCAGCTGCTGCGCCAGGCGCCGGGCTTCGAGGCTGTTGGGGGTCAGCAGCGTGGTCTGGGGCAGCAGGAGGCCGATCATGGCCTCGATCATTTCCTCGTCGGCAAACTGGTCGCCGCGCCCCGAGGCCAGCACCGGATCGAGCACCACGGGAATGTCCGGGTAATCCGAAATGACCTCGGCGATCGCCGCGATGATTTCGACGCTGCCCAGCATGCCCAGCTTGAAGGCGGCCACCGGCATGTCTTCGAGCAGGGCCCGCGCCTGGTCGGCCACCCATTCCGCATCGAGCGGCAGCACGCCCTCGACGCCGGCCGTGTCCTGCACGGTGATCGCGGTCACGACCGAAAGCGGATGGCAGCCAAGGCTGGCCAGCGTCAGGATGTCCGCCTGCAATCCGGCGCCACCCGTGGGATCGGAAGCGGCGAAACTCAGCACGATGGGCGGCGACGGGTTTGCAGGAGGGGCTGCGGGCATGATTGTCCTGATCCGGCCCGGTGGTTTCGGGCGGCGAGCGGCATGGGTTAATATCCTCGAATTCTATCCGATGGCATGCCGTCCCCCTGCGCAGATGCGGGGAACATGCCCGCCCCGGGACCGTTCCCCGCACATGCGGGCCGCAAACCTTATTACTGCCCTGCGATGACATCAGAACAGCTCTATTCAAAATGGATGTGCCTGACCTGCGGCTTCATCTACGACGAGGCCAGCGGCATCCCGGAAGAAGGCCTCTCGGCCGGCACGCGATGGGACGATATCCCGCCGAACTGGACCTGTCCGGAATGCGGCGCACGCAAGGAAGACTTCGAAATGGTCAAAATTTAAGTATGATTCGAACTCAACGGAGTTTGACCCGATAAAGCATGAACAAAGGGGCGGCAAGGGGGAAATGAAAAGCGTCGGCCAGGAGAAACCCTGACCGGCCCGGCGTTTTCCCGTGCCGCTTGCCATGATTGAAGTCTGCATCCTGCATGGAGTAACGTGAGCGAGACGCCCCGGCTTTCCGGCATCAAGGTGATGGTGATCGATGATTCGAACACCATCCGTAAAACTGCCGAAATTTTCCTGTTGCAGGCCGGCGCCCAGGTCGTACTGGCCGAAGACGGCTTTGATGCGCTGGCAAAGATCAACGATCACCTGCCCAACGTGGTTTTTTGCGACATCCTGATGCCCAGGCTCGACGGCTATCAGACCTGCGCACTGATCAAGAAGAATCCGAAATTCTCGGCCACGCCGGTGATCATGCTTTCATCCAAGGACGGCCTGTTCGACCGCGCGCGCGGCCGCATGGTCGGTTCCGACGAATACCTCACCAAACCATTCACCAAGGACAGTCTGATCAAGACGGTTGCGGATCACGCCGCGCGCGGCTGACCGGACACCACATTTGCGAGCGAGACATCATGCCCATAAAAAACATCCTGGTTGTCGACGACTCCCCCACTGAGCGCCACATCATGACCCAGTTGCTGCAGGGCGCCGGCTACGAGGTCAGTACGGCGGAAAGCGGCGACGAGGGTGTCGAGCGGGCCAGGCAGATCAAGCCCGACCTCGTCATCATGGACGTGGTGATGCCGGGAACCAACGGTTATCAGGCCACGCGGGCGCTGTCCCGCGACGACGGCACAAAGAACATTCCCGTCATCATCTGCACCACCAAGAATCAGGAAACCGACAAGCTCTGGGGCATGCGCCAGGGCGCCCAGGATTACGTCACCAAGCCGGTGGATGGCCCAGCCTTGCTGGCCAAGATCGCCGCACTCGGTTAAAGACTGCTATGGCGAAGCGCATCAGTCTGCGCGATTTCCAGCAGGGCCTTTCCGAGCGACTGGTCTCCGCACGGCGCGGTGAAGGCGCCCAAGCCCTGCTCGGCATCGAATCCGGCTCTGCAGACCTCCCCGGCGGCAGTCACTGGCTGATCGATCTTGCCGACTCGGGTGAGGTCACGCCCCTGCCGCCGCTCACTCCGGCCCCCCTGACCCAGCCCTGGTTCGCCGGCATCGCCAACATCCGCGGCATGCTTTACGGCGTGGTGGATTTCTCCGCCTGGCGCGGCGGCGCTCCGACACCGATCAATGCCCAGGCAAGACTGCTGCTGGTCGGCGCGCGGCATGGCATCAACAGCGCCCTGCTGGTGCGTCGCGCACTGGGCCTGCGGCCGCAGTTGGAGATGCATGCGGCCAGAT
>CAIZHL010000038.1 GCA_903932755.1 uncultured beta proteobacterium | reverse complement strand
TGACATCAGACCCCGAAGCTGACGGCGGCTACCGGGTAAGGCTCTTCACTCCGGCGCGGGAGATCGCCTTCGCCGGGCACCCGATCCTGGGCACGGCCTGGGTGATACGCCATCACCTGGCACCGGCACCCGCTGCAAGCGTGCAATTGAACCTCGCGGTGGGGCCGGTACCCGTCAGCTTCGAGTCCACGGCAACAGATGGCGAGGTGGCATGGTTCCGGGCTCCGCCCGTGACTGCCGGGCCGACCTGCGCCCGCGAACGCATCGCCGCCGCACTGGGACTGGCGACCGACGACATCGATACCCGGGCGCCGGTCCGGCAGTTCTCCTCCGGCACCGCGGCCATGATCGTGCCCGTGCGCAGTCTCGATGCCTTGAAACGCAGCCGGCTCGACCTCGCGGCTTACGCCGATTTGCTGCACGAAGGTTTCCCGCCGCTGACCTACCTTTTCTGCAGCGAAACCCGCGATGCGGGCAATCACCTCAGCGCCAGGTTCTTCTTCGAGGCCCACGGCGTGCGCGAGGACCCGGCCACCGGGAACGGCGCAGCCTTTCTCGGCGCCTACCTGCTGCAATACAAGCTCTTCGCCGAAGCCGAACTGGATTTGCGGATCGAACAGGGCCACGAAGTCAGGCGACCCTCGCTGGTCAGGCTGCGCGCAAGGATAAGGGGCGGCGGCGGTGAAATCCATGTCGGCGGCAAGGTAATCCCGACCGTCAGTGGCGAGTTGCTTTAGGCGCCCGCTGCAACCTGTTGCCGCGGATCCTGTTGACGCCGCGGACTAAAGCTCGTCGGTAACGAAGCTGGTCTTTTCCCGCGCGCATACCTCCGGCCGCGGACAGGGCCGCGACTCGGGCTTGAGCGTCACCGGACAGCGGCCGAAATTCCACTCCGAGGCCATGACGCCAAAGGCCCGGCAGGCGGGGCTCTTGTACGTTCCCTTGGAACAGATCAGGGCGATCGTGTGGTTGGGCAGTTCCGGCAGCATCGGTACGGCATAGAGGCCGGCATGGGTGCAGGCGATGGTGGTCGGCAGGACCGTCACCAGCCGGCCCAGGCCGACGGATTGCACGATCATGCTCAGCGAATTGGTCTCGATCACGATATGCGGCGTGATGCCCTGCTCCAGGCAGTACAGGTCGAAGTGGCGCCGCAGTGCGAAGTTCGTGCTAAGCATGACCAGCGCCTCGTTTTCGAGCACTTGGGCGGTCACCGGCATCTGCTTGCCGCACAAGGGATGGCTTTCTCCGACGGCAAGGCTGAGCGGCTCCTTGAACATCGTATGCATCTCGATCTTGCCCGACCAGACTTCGGTCGCCGGGGTGTGGGTAAAGGCGATGCCGACATCGATGCTGTTTTCGGCGACGCCCGCCTCGATCTGATCCTGTGACATCTCCATGGCGCTCACCGTGATGCCGGGATAGCGGGCGCTGAAGTCGTCCAGCAGGGACGTGGTCAGGTACTCGGTGATCGGGGTCATGCCGACACGCAGGAAGCCGCGGCTCAGATCCTCCACCTCGCTGACCGCCCTTTTCCCGGCGTCGAGCTCTTCCAGGGCGCGGCGCGCATGCGTCAGATAGACCTGGCCGGCATCGGTCAGCTGCACCGTCCGTCCCGAGCGGTCCAGGAGCAGCACCCCGAGCGCTTCCTCCAACTGCTTGATCTGCTGCGACAGCGTCGGCTGCGAGACATACAGGGCTTCCGCCGCCCGGGTAAAACTTTGATGTTCGGCGACCGCAAGCAGATATCGTATGGAACGCGGGAACATGAGCTTGGATTGCATAGTCAATTCCTATGGGGCGAATCGGAAAATAATCATGGACAGGCCAATTTGAAGCGAACACAATTTAACCATCAACTACTTGCGGGACGTCCCGGGCGCGCAGAAGCAACCGGGAATTGTACGGGATTGCCGCGGGTCGTTGATCTCTGTCCGGAAGTCGCGGAAATGCAGGCGGCGATGCACCAGAAATTTTCGACATGAGCGTCCGTTCAAAGTTCTATCGCTTCAGTACCAGTGGCTCGGCAAGAAGACATCAATCTAAGGAGAAGTCCAGCTATGTCATCGACTACCAGAGAAGAGGTATTGCGACATCTGATCGCAGTCACCGAATTGCAGCCGCCGGTGCAGAAAACCGGCAAGGCGCCCTATCCCACCGATATCAACCACGAACTGTTTCGGGCCTATACGCGATCGCCCCATGATGTTGGCGGCGAGGTCGACGTTCCCTGCGAATGGACCGAGGAGGAACACGAGGCATGGGGGCACCGAGCCTACGTCACCACCGAGTGCCTGGCCTGGCGCGGTGTATGGTGTGCCGAGGAAAGGCGTCGCATGCAGAACGTCGACCTGGGCACGAGCCAATACCTGGGCCTGCCCTACTACGGGCGCTGGCTGCTGTCCGCAGCGCGGATTCTGGTCGACGGACATCACGTCTCCCTGACCGAACTGATCAACAAAATCGACGAGGTGAAAAAGCGCCATGAGCCAGCACGATAGAACCCATCACGCTACGATCGCGACCGGCAAGGGCGATCCCCAGTGTTTCAAGGGCACCGCAGGCCCGGCCAAGTTCAAGGTCGGCGACCGCGTCAGGATCAAGAACCTGCCGGATATTTTCTATACCCGCTGCCAGGTCTACACGCGCGGCGCCGTCGGTGTGGTCGCCGTCGTCACCCATGAGAGCCCGGCGCCGGAAGATGAAGCCTGGGGCCACGTCGACCAGTCGGAATGGTTCTACATCGTGCGCTTCAAGCAGAAAGACCTGTGGCCGGAGTATCCCACCAACTTTCCCAACGACACGCTGCAGACCGAATTCTCGGAACGCTGGCTGGAGTCCGTGTAAGCGGACCGTCAAATCGTACAGAACAGAAAGGTAAGAGCACATGTCAAACGATCACGATCATGACCACGATCACGGCCACGGACACAAGCCGCCGGCGCCGATGGTTGAGGAAATCAGCGACTTCGAGGCGCTCGAAATAGCCGTTCGCGAACTGGCCATCGAAAAAGGCCTGTTTTCGGCGGAAGACCATCGCCGCTTCACCGAGTTCGCCGAGCACATCGGACCGACGCCGGCTGCCCGCATGGTGGCCAAGGCCTGGCTGGATCCCGAGTACAAGAAGCAGTGCCTGACCGATGCCATCAAGGCCAGCTTCGCGGTCGGCGTCGACTGGCTGAACCCGACCGGCTTCGGCACGCCGAGCGACTACACCGACCTGCGCGTCCTGGAAGACACGCCGACCATGCATCACGTGGTGGTGTGCACCCTGTGTTCCTGCTATCCGCGCCCGATCCTCGGCTTCCAGCCGGAGTGGTACCGCACCCCGAACTACCGGCGCCGCCTGGTCCGTTGGCCGCGCCAGGTGCTGGCCGAATTCGGCCTGACCCTGCCGGCGGAAGTGGAAGTCCGCGTCGAGGACTCGAACCAGAAGTGCCGCTTCATCGTGATGCCGATGCGCCCTGCCGGAACCGAAGGCTGGACCGAAGACCAACTCACCGAAATCGTCACGCGGGATTGCCTGATCGGCGTCGCCTTGCCCAAGCCGGGCATGACCACCAACATTCCATTGCCCGTGCATAAGCCGGCCAAGCCGGCGCATCACTAGGAGTCGGCCATGACTGAAGCAGCCAAGGCGGGAGCGGCAAAAACGGAATGGGCGCCGGTTCCCTTGCTGGAAGACATCAAGGAACACGGCCGGGTCTGGGAAGATCTCGCCAACCAGTATGGCGTGACCAACCCCGATCCGCCGTGGAAGACCAGCCTGGACGGAATGTGCGAGGCGCTGGGGACGACTTCCTGCTCGCCGGCGATGGCGGTCGAGAAGCGCTGGCTGGACGGCAGCATCGACCGCAAGGACGTCGGTGGTGCTGTCCCGCTGCCTTTGCTCGAGCGGCGCTGGGAAGAGGATGAATTGTCCGAGACGCTCTACCAGGACGTCCCCTTCCCCGAACGGCAGCTTCTTGCGTTGACCCATTCCCTGATCAAGCGTGGTCTGGTGAGCGAAGAGGATCTGGCGAAGCGAATGAAGCTGATTCATGAGCGTCTCACTGCCGAGTAATTCCGGAAAGGTCCCTGATCGATACCGAGCGATGCGACAAGCCATGGATTTATGCTAATCCACCGGTTTGTCGTTACGCCCGGAATCCAGGCTTCATCGGCAGCTACCCTACGGCGCACTTACGGTCATGGGCGCTAGAGTCGTGACTGTTGCGCGGAATTCGCGCCGAAACTTTTGTTTACGGAGAAATGATCGGTGTCGATTCGCGGTGTAAACATCAACATCCAGGGCCTCGGCTACCGCTACACTTCGCGCGGCAAGCCGACTTTCAGCAATCTCATGCTGGAGTCGAAGCGCGGTGAGGCACTGGCAATCATCGGTCGCTCCGGCTGCGGCAAATCCACGCTGCTGCACATCATCGCCGGACTGAACCGGCCGACCGAAGGCACGATGCATTTCGACGACAAGAAGATCGAGGGGCCGTCGTCGCGCTGGGTCATGATGTTCCAGGCGCCGCACCTGTTCCCCTGGATGAAGGTATCCCAGAATGTCGGCGTCGGCCTCGGCTTCGCCGGCTGGAAGGAAAAGGAAAAGCGCGAGCGGGTCGAAGAGGCGCTGCGCCTGGTCGAGTTGCAGGACTACGCCGATACCAGCGTGCAGGATCTCTCCGGCGGCCAGCAGCAGCGGGTCGCCCTTGCGCGATCGCTGGTCATGGAGCCGGAACTGCTGCTGCTGGACGAGCCGTTTTCCGCACTCGATGCCTTTACCCGCGCGTCCCTGCAGCGCGACGTCCGCTCCATCGCCAAGCGCCTCGGCTTCAACCTGATCATCGTCACCCACGACATCGACGAAGCCATCCTGATGGCCGATCGCGCGCTTATCATGGCCGGAGCCCCGGGCAAGATCGTCCACGAATTCGAAGTTCCGCTCGAGGATCCTCGGCAGCGTCAGGATCCCGCGGTCCAGGCCATGAGGGCGAGGCTGATGGATGCCTTCCACAGCGCGGCGCAGGTGGCGGGTGCTCCGGCGGAGGATGTCGCAGAAGAAGCGGGCGCCGAATCAAGCAGTGTTTCGCAGCATGCCTGACCACGATTAGGCCAGGACACCACCACCCCACAGGAGGAGACCGAGCATGTGCATACTTTGCGACCTTAATATCGTTGGGAATCACCATCCGTCCGAAACGCCGCATCTCGATTACAAAAAGCACGGCGACGGCATCGAGGATCACGGACTGGCGATCGAATACGATCCGCTGTTCAGCAGCGTTCTCGGTACCGGGGTCAATCGCCGCGAACTGCTCAAGTGGGGTGGCCTCGGCGCCCTGAGCAGCCTGATTCCGACCTCGGCCACCTTTGCCCAGGAAAAGAAATGGGATCCGACCATCCGCATCGGCTACCTGCCGATCACCGATGCCTCGGCACTGTTGGTCGCCCACGAGATGGGCTTCTTCAAGAAGGAGGGGCTGGACTCGGTACCGCCGACGCTGATCCGCGGCTGGTCGCCGCTGGTCGAAGCCTTCTCGTCGCACAAGCTGAACTTGACGCATATGCTGATCCCAATTCCAATCTGGATGCGTTACAACAACAAGTTCCCGATCAAGATCACGGCGTGGAACCATACCAACGGTTCGGGCATGGTCGTCGGCAAGGACTCAGGCATCAATTCGCCCAAGGATTTCGGCGGCAAGCAGTTCGCGGTACCTTACTGGTACTCGATCCACAACATCATTTCGCAGAAGATCATGAAGGACGCCGGCATCACCCCGGTGATCCGTCCGCAGGACGCCAAGCTGGCGCCCAACGAGTGCAACTTCATCGTGTTGAACCCGCCCGACATGCCGCCCGCGCTCGCGGCCAAGTCGATCGACGGCTATTGCGTCGCGGAACCCTTCAATGCCCTGGGCG
>CAIZHL010000037.1 GCA_903932755.1 uncultured beta proteobacterium | reverse complement strand
TTCGCAGCTCTGCCACGCCCGGCGGCGAAAAACAGAACGGCCCATCATCCAGCGGGCAGCGCGGAAGAGGGCCGTTGATAAACAAGGGAACCTCCGCCATCGCGGCAAAGGTCTTGCTCGCAGTTGCCTTGAGACAACCACCCGCAGCACCGGGAAACTGCAACCAGCCAGATTCCGTAATGGCGACACTGCTACGAAGAGCTACTCCCCCTTGGGATGAAGGCAATTTACTTAACTTGATAAAAACAGTCAACTACTTTTTAAAGGGGGAGAACAAACGTCCCCGGCAGGTTTGATGGCCCCCGCTTGACCCGCCGAATCAGATTCTGCCGCGCTGCGGATGCGCGGCATGCCACTCCGCCAGCGCGGAAGCCAGTTCGCGCAGCGCGCCGAGGGTGCGCACGCCGGCAACGCCGCGCCCACGACCGGCGAGGCCGCCGCCGCCGGCCCAAAGTTCGGTGCGGGCCGGCAGCGCGGCACGCAGTTCGATCAGCGTATCGCGCGACTTGCGCCAGGGATAGGCGCCGGAAAACGAGAGGGCGACGATGTCGGTATTGGTCGCCCGCGCCGCGCCGACGATGTCGGCAATCGGCGTTTGCGCGCCGAGCGACAGGGCGAAGGCGCCGTTGGCGGCGAGCAGCGCCTCGACCATGAGCAGGCCGAGGATGTGCTCCTCGTCCTTCACCGTGGTCAGCAGGACCTGGGGGCTGGTGCCGCGCCCGCCCAATGAATGGATGGCCGAACGCAACTGGTTCTGCACCAGTTCCGTGTAGAGGTGCTCCTCGAAAATCGCGATTTCACCGTTCACCCAGCCGTCGCCGATACGCCGGTTGAGCGCCGGCACGGTATCGATGACGAAGCGCTCGAGGCCGTCGCGCGCCAGGCGCTGTGCCAGTTCGGCGCGCAATGGATCGATGTCGCGCGCCTTGAGCATGGGAACGATCCAGTCCGCCGTGTCGTCAGCGCCGACTTTTGCCGGGTTCGCGGCCAGGCGCTCGCTCAGTTCCGCCATGGGCTGGCGCAGCAGTGCGCCCGGTCGCTGGCCCTGGTCCATCAGGCGCTTGACCAGGCGCAGGTGTTCCACCTGTTCCGCCGGATAAACGCGCTCGCCGAAGGCGTCGCGCAAGGGTTGCGGAAAGCCGTAGCGCCGCTCCCAGACACGCAGCGTGTCCTTGCCGAGTCCGGTGTCGCGCTCGACGGCGGCAATGCTGATTCCGCGCAGCGGCGGGTCGGCGGCAAGAGGCTGAAGACTGTCCATGAATTTATTTTATGTCCAAGACAAACCGGTTGACAAGTAAAACTTCAGGCCGTATCTTACGTCCATATTCTTTTTTGTCTAGGACAAATTGATGAACCTGAAGCGCTACTGCATACTACTCCTGACCGCCGCCGGCCTCGTCGCCCCGCTTTCCGCTGCCGCCGCGAACTGTCCGGCCCTGCTCGACCACAGCTTCCAACGCTTGCAAGACAGTGCTCCGCAGTCGCTTTGCCAGTATCAGGGCAAGGTGCTGCTGGTGGTCAACACGGCGAGCTTCTGCGGCTTCACCAATCAATATGAGGGGCTTGAGGCTGTCTACGACAAATACAAGGATCGCGGTCTGGTCGTGGTCGGCTTCCCGTCCAACGATTTCGGTGATCAAGAACCGGGCAGCAACAAGGAAATCGCCGACTTCTGCCGTACTACCTATGGCATCAAGTTCCCGATGATGGCCAAGACAGATATCGCGGCGCCGAAAACCCACCCCTTCTACAAGCAGCTGATCGCCAAGAGCGGCGCCGCGCCGAAGTGGAACTTCCACAAATACCTGATCGACCGCCGCGGCAACACGGTGGAGAGCTTCAACACCCTGACCGCGCCCGACAGCCGCAGCCTGATCGCGCAGATCGAGCGCCGACTCGCCGAAAAACCCTGAACCCATCCGCAAGCCTTACCAAGGAGAACGCCGTGAATGCACCTGATCGCTTTTTCATGCCCGATATCCAGTCCAGCCCCGACCACCGTCGGCTGGCGATCCAGCAGGTTGGCGTCAAGGGCCTGCGCTATCCGCTGGCCCTGCTCGATGCCGCCGGCGCGGCGCACCCGACCGTGGCCACGCTGGCGATGACCGTCGGCCTGCCGCCCGAGGTCAAGGGCACCCACATGTCGCGCTTCGTCGAAATCCTCGAGCGCCCGCGTGATGCGCTGAGCCTCGCCGGCCTGCGCCGCATGCTGCAGGAAACCCTGCTGCACCTGCAGGCCAATGCCGGTCGCATCGAGATGAAGTTTCCCTACTTCATCCGCAAGGAGGCGCCGGTGTCGAAAGTCGCCAGCCTGCTCGACCTCGACGCCGCGATCACCGTGTGGCGCGCCGAGGGCGGCCCGATCGAAACCGAACTTAAGGTCACCGTCGCCGCGACCAGCCTTTGCCCCTGCTCCAAGGAAATTTCGGATTACGGCGCGCACAACCAGCGTTCGCATCTGACGCTGCGCGTGCGCCTGCTGGAAGACATGAGCCTTGAGCAGCTGGTGCGCATTGCGGAAGACGAGGCCTCCTGCGAAGTCTTCGGCCTGTTGAAGCGCCCCGACGAGAAATGGGTCACCGAGCGCGCCTACGACAACCCGAAGTTCGTCGAGGACCTGGTGCGCGACATCGCCCTGCGCCTGCGCGGCGACCGGCGCATCGCCGACTGGACCGTGGAATCGGAAAACTTCGAGTCGATCCACAACCATTCCGCCTACGCGCTGATCGAGGGTCGCAATGTTTGACCTCCTGCTCGGCCTCATCCTCACCGCACTGCTGCTGCGCGCCGCCGCGCACCTGCCGCGACTTGCCCGCTCACGCGCCGTGCCACCCGGGAACACGGGGAACAGAACATGAAAATCGCCGTCGTCGGTGCCGGCATCTCCGGCCTCGCCAGCGCCTGGCTGCTCAACCGGGACCATGACGTTACCCTGTTCGAGGCAGGCGACTACCTCGGCGGCCACACCCATACGGTCGACATCGAAGTCGATGGCGCGCGCTTCCCGGTGGATACCGGCTTCCTGGTGTTCAACCATCGTACCTACCCGAACCTGACCGCGCTGTTCCGCGAACTGAAGGTCGACACCGTCGCCAGCGACATGTCCTTCGCCGTAAGCATGGCGGACCCGGAGCTCGAATGGGCCGGCTCCAGCCTCGCCACCCTGTTCGCGCAGAAGCGCAACCTGGCTCGGCCGGGCTTCTGGCGCATGCTGCAGGACACGCTGCGCTTCAACCGCGATACCGCCGGCGCGCTGCCCGAAGTGACACTGGGCGACTACCTTTCACGCGAGCGCTACAGCGCCGAATTCCGCGACTGGTACCTGCTGCCGATGGCGGCGGCAATCTGGTCCTGCCCGACGCAGGCCATGCTCGACTATCCGCTGACCACCTTCGTCCGCTTCGCCCGCAACCACGGCCTGCTGCAGATCACCGACCGGCCGCAGTGGCAGACGGTCCGGGGCGGCGGCCGCGAGTATGTCGAACGCATCGCCGCGACGCTGCCCGACGTGCGCCTGGCGACGCCTGTCAAATCGGTGCTGCGCGATGCCGACGGCGTCTGGCTGGGCCTGCCCGGCGGCGACTGCGAGCGCTTCGACGAGGTCGTGCTGGCCTGCCACAGCGACCAGGCGCTGGCCCTGCTCGGCCCCGCAGCCAGTGCCGCGGAGCGGCGCATCCTCGGCGCCATCCGCTACCAGCCCAACCGCGCCGTGCTGCATACCGATGCCCGCCTGCTGCCGCGCGACGAACGCGTCTGGTCGGCGTGGAATTACATGGCCGGCGCACCAGGCGGAAGCGCACAACGCGGCGGCGAGCAACCGGTCAGCGTCTCCTACCTGATCAACCACCTGCAACCCTTGCCGACACAAACGCCGGTCGTCGTCTCGCTCAATCCGCACATCGAGCCCGACCCGGCCAAGGTGATCGGCGACTGGGACTACGACCATCCGCTGTTCGACCAGGCGGCGATCGGCGCGCAGGCGCAACTCGATGCGATCCAGGGCGTCGAGCGCCTCTGGTTCTGCGGCGCCTGGGGCGGCTACGGCTTCCACGAGGACGGCCTCGCCTCGGCGCTGGCGGTGGCGAACTGTCTTGGCTGCAGCGCGCCCTGGCAGGCGGCAATTACAGGACTCGAAAGCGCGGCATGAACCTGAATTCCTCACCACAGAGACACAGAGGCACAGAGAGAGGCGAAAAATCACAGACGTGCAACCGTCCGCTTTTACTCTGTGTTCTCTGTGTCTCTGTGGTTCAACTGCGGTTTTTGGCATGAAACCCGAGCTCTGCGTCGGCACCGTGATGCACGCGCGCTTTGCCGCCGGGCAGAGTCCTGCCGCGCACCGCTTCGTCTATCCGCTGTTCTTCCTCGCGCTGCCGCTGTCGCAATTGCAGGATGCCGGCAACCGCTGGTTCGGCATCGAGCGGTGGCGCCCGCTCTCGCTGCGCTTCCGCGACCACGGCGCGCGCGACGGCTCGCCGCCGGAGCCCTGGATTCGCGCTTTGCTGGCCACCGAAGGCATAGACACGGCCGACGGCGAAGTGGTGCTGCAGGCCTTTCCGCGCATCTTCGGCTTCGTTTTCAATCCGGTCAGCTTCTGGTTCTGCCATGACAGCAACGGCGCCTTGCGGGCGGTGCTGGCGGAAGTCCGCAACACCTTCGGCGACCATCACAACTACCTCGTCGCCCACGCCGACCAGCGCCCGATCACGGCCGCCGACACGCTGACGGCGCGCAAGATCTTCCATGTCTCGCCCTTCTTCCCGGTCGCCGGCGAATACCGCTTCCGCTTCGACCTCGGCACCCGGCGCCGCCGCGTCGAACTCGATTACTGGCTCGATGGCGAACGCGTGCTGGCCACCTCGCTCCAGGGCGCGCCGCAAATCCTCGATGCCGCCGCCGCGCGCCGTGCGCTGCTGCGCCAGCCGCTGCTGACGCTGGCCGTGGTCTGGCGCATCCACTGGCAGGCCGTGCAGCTCTGGCTGAAACGCGCCGTCTTCCATTCCCG